>CAZDKF010000001.1:0-6444 GCA_964505955.1 uncultured Rhodoluna sp.
GATACTGTTCGCCTTTGGGCTTTGAGCAGAGCGCTTCTGTGACTCGCGAGTTGAGGCGCATCGCATCTAGCAGCTTCTTAGCCCGAACCGTTGCACCGCTGTGAGTGAAGATTACGGTTGCATCAGAGCTTGGGCTCTCTAGGTAAGCAAGACCGTCTGCGATAAGTTCATCGGTGCACTTCTCGACCGATTTGATAACTACTAGCTTTGGTTCCGCGAAAAGCGACGGACTCGTCAGGTCAAGTAATTGACCGGCACTGTAGTCGGCGGCCTCGATCTCTTGAACTTCGAGACTGGGATCGGTTTGTCTGAGTTGCTCTCGAATCGAACGAATAACTCGACCCGTAAAGTAACTTTCTGGCCCAAAAGCCAATACCACGGCTGATGGTGTGGCCTTTCTCCACTCAACCTGCTTTGCCTTAGACATTGAAATAGCCTAACCTGCGGCAGTGTTAGCAACCGTGAAGCCCTTGCTATTGCGTGCAAGAGAGATCGAGCCAAGCTGGTCTGTTCTGCAAATCAGACTATTTGTTCGCCCAAGCAGTTTGAGCGTTCGGCTGGTTGGATGGCCGTAACCATTTGATTCGCCAACTGAAATAAGTGAGATGCTCGGTCGAATGTGCTCAATCAGTTCAGCGTATTGATCTGCAGACCCGTGATGGGAAACCTTGAGCACCAGGTCGTGGTCAGCAACCCAACCCGCGTGCCACGAATCGATGTCTTCAGCCAAACGCATTTGCCCCTTTTCGCCGATGTCTGCCAGTGCGAGCAGCGAATAATTAGCGAACCGAAACAGCATCGTGATGCTGGCGTCGTTCGAGTCTTCGGCTTCGCTGGCTGTCATCGTAGGGCTCAAGACAATCCAGCTTGCGGTTCCAAGAGTGCCTCTCATGTCTTTGTAGGCATTAGTGGTTTTCACTCCGCGCACATGCAGTGCTCTAAGGGCCGCCTTTGCAGCCGGTCTTTCGTCGACGAACGGGCTCACCAATACTCGATCTAGTGTTCGTCCCTTGAGAGCACCATTGATTGCCAGCACGTGATCCTGATCGAAATGAGTCAAAACCAGCAGGTGAATTTCGGTAATTCCTAAATCGGTTAGACACCTATCGATCTTGGAGTCAAACTTGCCGACATCGATTAGAGCGATGCTTGCGCCAGAACGCAGCACTGTTGCATCGCCTTGTCCAACGTCGCAACTGGCTATCTGCCAGTCATGTTGGGGCCAGATTGCAGATCTCACCGCCTCCACGGTCAGCATCGAAGCGCTCGACAGAATCAAAACCGAGACAACAGCAACCGCGGTGATACGAAGAGACGAGCTCTTTGCAACCAGGTAAACCACTATGGCAATTACAAGCGCGACGGCACTAAGTGTGCCAAGTAGACCCGTAGCCCAGAACGTTGTAGACATCGGTAACCCCGCGAATGTGTGAGCAATGATTGCGATCAGAGCCGCCGGTAGTGAAGCCAACCAAAATAGTGTTGAGGCCAAGGGCGGAATCCACGAAAGCGTGACTCCGAGAATGGCTAGAACCGTGACCGGAGCAACCAGCGGTTCGCTCAAGAGATTTGCGGCAAGCGAGTAAGTCGGAATTCGATCTTGCAGCTGAAGCAAGATTGGAAAACAGAGCAACTGCGCGGCTGCACTAACCGAAAGTGCGAGAGCAACCCAGCGATGCATCCGTGATTTCAAGAGTTCGTAAATTTTTGGTGCAATCAGCAAAATGCCAGCGGTGGCCGCAACAGAGAGAGCGAATCCATACTGCACCGCTATCTCGGGCGAAACAAGAACGAGCAAGGTGATTGCTATTGAAAGCGCAATAAGCGGGTTGACTTTTCTGCCGCTCAGATAGGCGAGCAGAATGGCTGCGGCCATCGCTGCCGCGCGAAGAACGCTTGGTTGTGAACCAACCAGAAACACATAACTAACCAAGGCAGTCAGTGACCAGAAAACACGAACCCGAACGCCAAATCTCTGCAACGCCAAAAACACGGCACCAGACACGATTGCGCAGTTAGAGCCAGAAACGGCAACCAGGTGCGTGAGTGATGTATCGCGCATTGCGGCTAGAAGCGACTCGGAGGCCAAGCTCGAGTCTCCGATTGCAAGCCCGAGAGTCAGTGCAACTGCGTCTGGGTTGACACCCGCCAGCGCTTGAACAGATGCCGCTCGCAATTGCTCAAAGGGCCAAATCATGAAACCCGCGGCGTTCGGTCGCTGGCCAAAAGAGCCCCAAGTTGCAGGCTCGCTGGCCGAGGTCAATCGAATTGCCAGCAAAACCAGCGCTGGCACGATGATCAGCCCCAGCCTCGCCAGCTCTTGCCGCGCACTCCTGAGCCAGATGACGGCTGCGAGCAAGACCAGCAGCAAAATCGCCAACAGCAGGTAAATCTGCGAATACCAAGCGAAAGCCGCTGCCCAAACCACCGTTGCAACAACCGGCCAGGTCATAGGGTTACCAGATGCTTCATGCCGTCAAACATCTTGCTGCCGATTCCGCTGACCTTGAGCAAGTCCTCTTTCTTCTTGAAGCCACCGTTAGCGGTTCGCCAGTCAATTATTCGACCAGCCAAGGTTGGCCCCACCCCTGGCAGTGCCTCTAACTCGAGTTGAGAAGCTCTATTCAATGAAATCAGGGCCGCCTGTGCCGATGTCTGTGCGGCCGATGAACTACTCTGAGCGCCAGCAGCCATCACAACTACCTGTTCGCCGTCTGAGATCTCTCGAGCCAAATTCACCGTCGACTGGTCTGCTGATTTCGTGAAACCTCCGGCGGCAACGATTGCGTCAAACACTCGTGCCCGGTTAGCCACGATGTAGATTCCGGGTTTCTCGACCTCACCGACAACATGCACGAAAACACCCGGTTCATCAATCGTGCTACTCGGTTCTTCAATCGTGACCGACTCGGTTGTGCTCTCGAATGGCTTGGCCGAATTCAGCGAAATTAGAATGGCGCCAATTGTCATCGCAAAAACAAAGACAAAAAGAAACAGCCGACGGTTTGCCGTTGGAGTGCTGGCAAGAGCAGCAAGCAGTTTTTCGCGAAGAGCAATCACACAGCGAAGATAGTCGCCAAGAAATGCTCGCGACGAATAACCGAAAAGTCTGTTGAGAAAAAACTATTTAGTGGCGATGTTGACAAGTTTTGGTGCGCGAATGATTACGTTCGCCACCTCTTTAGCGCCGATGGCTCGCTTTACATTCTCAGATGCAAAAGCCAACTCTCGAAGTTCTGCTTCTGTAACCGAAACCGAAACATCGAACTTATCGCGCAACTTGCCGTCGACTTGAACTACTGCAACGACCGAGGTTTCAACCAATAGAGTCTCGTCGGCCGCCTGCAATCCAGCAAGTGCAACGCCAGGCTGGTGCCCAATCTGGGCCCACATGTCTTCGGCTGTGTATGGCGCGAAAAGCGAGAGCGCTTTAGCGACCACCTCGGCGGCCTCACGCACGGCAGCATCCGCAGGGCCAGCGGCACCGTCGATTGCCTTGCGCAGAGCGTTGACCAGCTCCATGATCTTCGCAACGCCAACATTGAACTTGAAGCCCTCGATGGCTGGCGCGAAGTCTCGCAAGAAACTGTGAGTCGCCTTGCGCAGTTCGGCGTTGCCGTTAGTCACATCGGCTCCAACAGCAGAGGTCACGTCGTTGGCCGCACGCCAGGCACGAGCCAAGAACTTCGCCGAGGCAGCAGGCGAAACGTCGGCCCAGTCGATGTCGTCTTCTGGCGGGCCGGCAAACGACATGGTTAGGCGAATCGCATCAACGCCGTGTTCGTCGAGCTGCTCACTCAGGGCAACAAGGTTGCCTCGCGACTTAGACATGGCGGAGCCGTTCATGAGAACCATTCCCTGATTCAGCAAACGGGTGAATGGCTCTTCGAAATCCAGGTGACCGAGATCGTGCAACGCCTTGGTGAAGAAACGCGCATAAAGAAGGTGCAGAATCGCGTGCGTCACACCGCCGACATACTGGTCTACCGGTGCCCAAGCCTTTGCGGCATCCCTATCGAAGGCGTGTTCGGTCGAGTTAGGTGACAGAAAGCGCAAGAAATACCAAGACGAATCGACGAATGTGTCCATGGTGTCGGTATCGCGCTTGGCATCAATGCCGCACTTCGGACACTTCACGTTTACCCAATCGGCCGCGCCACCGAGCGGTGATGTTCCCTTTGGTTTCAGGTCGAGACCTTCTGCCGACGGCAGCAGCACAGGCAGGTCGCTTTCAGGCACCGGCACCTCGCCGCAAGAATCGCAGTGAATGATCGGAAACGGCGTTCCCCAATAACGCTGGCGCGAAATCAACCAGTCGCGAAGCCTGAAGTTCTTGGCCTCTTTGCCCCGGCCCTTCGCAGCGAGCAATTCGATTGCCTTCGCAATTGCGGCTGGCTTGTCTAGACCGTTTAGTTCGCCTGAGTTAACCAGCGTTCCCGCCCCGACGGTTGCGTATCCAATCACGGATGGGTCACCCTCACCGGTGTCGACAACCTGGCGAATGGGCAAATCGAATTGCTTAGCAAACTCGTAGTCGCGGTCGTCGTGCGCAGGAACAGCCATAATCGCGCCGGTGCCGTAGTCGGCCAGCACGTAGTCGGATGCCCAGATCGGCAACTTCTCGCCGCTCAACGGGTTGATCGCGAAAGCGTCGAGTTGAACGCCGGTCTTCTTTCGATCTGTTGCCAAACGTTCAATGTCGTTCGACTTCTTTACCTCTTCGAGGTATGCCTGAAAAGCCAAGCGCACCTCTGGGCTAGACATTGAGGCTAACTCGGCAGCTAGATCGCTGTCGGCAGCTACAACCATGAAGGTTGCTCCGAACAAAGTGTCTGGTCGGGTTGTGTAGACGGTGATTGGTTCTGTGCGACCTTCGACTTCGAAGGTGACCTCGGCTCCGGTTGAGCGGCCTATCCAGTTGCGCTGCATCGCAATAACTTTTGCGGGCCAGTTGCCCTCGAGCGTGTCTAGGTCATCGAGCAGGCGATCGGCAAAGTCGGTGACTTTGAAATACCACTGGGTCAAAGCCTTTTTGGTTACAACGCTGTCGCAACGCTCACAGAGACCCTGAACTACCTGTTCGTTTGCGAGAACGGTTTGGCAACTCGGACACCAGTTGACGTTTGAGTTTTTGCGATATGCCAAACCGTTTTTGTAGAACTCTAGAAATAGCCACTGGTTCCAGCGGTAATAAATCGGGTCGCTGGTGGCGAGAACGCGATCCCAGTCGAAAGAACACGCGTAACGGCGCATGGATGCTTTTTGCTGGGCAATGTTGTCGTATGTCCAACCCTTTGGGTCGAGCCCGCGCTTGATGGCCGCGTTCTCTGCTGGCAGGCCGAAGGAATCCCAGCCGATCGGGTGCATAACGTTGTAACCCTTTTGGGCCCAGTAGCGCGAGATCACGTCGCCGAGTGCGTAGGCCTCGGCGTGTCCCATGTGCAGGTCGCCCGACGGGTAAGGAAACATGTCGAGAACGTATTTCTTGGGGCGAGGGTCGCCTTCGATACCCGAATTGAACGGCTTTAGCTCGTCCCAAACCGGCAGCCAGCGGTCTTGGATAGCGAATACGTCGTATTCGGAATCGTTGTTCATCATTTGCTCAGACATCTGCACAAGATTACCAAGCGGGCCGAACGACCGCTTGAATTACTGCGATGACCAGGGGTTTGGCGACCTAAGCGCTCGCAGAAGTGCCGCAGCCTTCAACTTGGTCTCTTCGAGTTCGGCGGCGGGATGGCTGTCGATCGTGATGCCACCGCCAACGCCGATTGTCGCGTTTTGACCGTTAACCACGATTGTGCGAATGGTCATGCCGAAGTCGGCCACACCCGAGTGAGTGAGATAGCCGATGGCACCCGAATAGATTCCTCGGCCGCGACTCTCGCCTTTGCTCTCAAGTTCGTCGATTATCTGAATAGCTCGTGCCTTTGGCGCTCCAGTCATCGAGCCACCCGGAAACGCAGCAGACAGCGCATCGACGCTGTCAAACCCCGAAGCCAGCTTGCCCTCGACCGTGCTCACCAACTGGTGCACGGTGGCATAGCTCTCGACATCAAATAGTTTGGTGACCTGAACCGAGTTAATCTCTGCCACCCGACCGATGTCGTTGCGCATCAGATCGACAATCATGAGATTCTCTGCGCGCTCTTTTTCGTCTTCTGCGAGCTCCTGCGCGAGAGCGCTGTCGACAACCGGGTCGGGGTCTCTGCGTCGGGTTCCCTTAATTGGCTTAGAAGAAATCGTGCCGGTCGAATCAACCTTCAAAAACTGCTCGGGTGAATTGCAGAGAATTGCTTGCGAGCCGAACTTCAGATAAGCGGCATAGGGTGCGGGGTTGCTTGAACGCAGATTTATGAAAGTAAGCAGCGGGTCGCCAGTTACCTCTAGTTCAATCTGATTGGTGAGGCAGCCATCGAGCAACTGATCTACCTGCTCGCCGGC
>CAZDKF010000001.1:6454-19458 GCA_964505955.1 uncultured Rhodoluna sp.
TGGTGAGGCAGAGTTGGTAAACATCGCCGGCAGCGATGTGTGCCTGGGCTCTTTCGATTAGGCCCAGGTATTCGTCGCTTGAGTGGCGAACTCGTGCCTGCAGAGCGGTCAAGGGTTCGTTCGCGAGGCGATAGGCAGCCTGCTCTCCCCCGCACAGCGCAAAGCGAAGAAGCGCGGCATGATGCCAAGCGTCAAAATCTTTCTGCTCGTCAAACTCACCGATGAAATACATGACCTGGGCGTCGTGATCGAAAACCATCGCCCTGTCAATCTGCAAGAAGATTGATTCGCCGTCGTAGGCCAAGAAGCCAACCAAACCGGGTCGAAACTCGAACGGCAAATCATGCTGCTCAACGTTATTGTCGCCTGAATGACTCTTTAGAAATTCAAGCACCGCAGAGCTCTCTTTGTGCGCCTGAGCAGAGGCACCGATCACGCTGAATCTGTCGGTGGCGTGAATCTCTCGGTCGAGCCAAAATGCGTTTTCATCGTTCAAGTGCAATGCGATGAACACATCGGCAGGTGGCACCCATCCATTGAGGTCTGAAACGAAGATAGGCATGCCTATTAGATTAGAACAGGCGAAAGGAGGGTCATGACCAGCGAACTCTTGCAATACAAATCTTCAGATTTGCACGAGGTGCCGATCAGCCTAACGACCCAACTTGCAGTAGCCGACAGTTTTTTGCTCGAGGATGGCCGGGTTCGCAACCTAGCTCTGCACTCCGCGCGCTTTAGCCGCTGGGTCGAGAAAACTTCACCCGAGACACAGCCAGCGCTTGAAAACTTCTTCGCAACCGTCGTGAAGTCTTTGCCGCTTGAAGGTCGCTGGTTTCCTCGAATCGAACTACACACCGACCAGCCTGAGGGTCGCCGGCTGCACCTGCGAATTCGAGAAGCACCAGAAGCGCTCGGTAACGCGATTCTCTGGACCTATCCCGATGAAGACCCGCGAGTGAACCCGCTGGTCAAGGGGCCAGACCTCAGCCTCGGTTTGCAGCTTCGCCGTCGCGCAAACATGCTCGGCGCAGACGAAGCGGTTTTGCTAAGCGAGTCTGGTCACATCGCAGAAGGTGCGTTGAGCGCAATAGTTTGGTGGCGTGGCGAAGTTCTATGCGCACCATCAGATGACACCACCTGGCTAGACAGCATCACCAGGCGCGAGGTTTTTGCCATCGCAGAACAGATGGGCTTGCAAACTCGCATCGAAAAAGCAAAACCTGCCGACCTGGTCGAGACTGAGGTTTGGATGCTGAGCAGCCTGCAGGCAATTCGGCAGGTTGATTCATGGATCGACTTGGGTGGTCCGCTTGCCCCGGCTAGTCACGTTGAGGCTTTCAGCAAAAGGCTGAGAATGCTCAGCTCACCAATTCGCTAGCCGACTGTGCACAACCGATAAACCAAGCCGCGGCGTGTGAAGATTATCTGGTGATTTATTCTGTCGGCTTTTCGAACGCAAGCGAGGCTCGCTAATGTGCGGGCGGTTCGTGGTCGCCAAGACGGCATCCGAGGTTTTATCAATTTTTGAAGTCGATGAAATTGTTGGTGAGCAACCTGGTCTGAGTTACAACGTTGCACCAACGCACCAAATCTCAATAATCGTCGAACGTGCCGATGAGAAAGCGGCTGACGGTTCACCGCTCGGCGACCTGCATCGCGAAATTCACTCGGCGCGTTGGGGTTTGGTGCCGCGCTGGAGCAAGGATGGCCCTGCAAACTCTTCACCGCTAATCAACGGCCGCATCGAAACTATTCTCGAGAAGCCATCTTTCAAAGAGTCTGTGATTCGTCGCCGCTGCGTTATTGCTGCTAGCGGTTACTACGAATGGCACGTTGCCGCAGATGGCACGAAACAACCTTTTTATATCAGCGCCGGATCTGACGGCATGCTTGCTCTCGCCGGGCTCTACGAATGGTGGCGTGACCCGAGCAAGGCCGAAACCGATCCGAGTCGTTGGCTACTTTCGGCCACCACGCTCACAAAAGACTCGGCCGTCGAGCTAGCCCACATTCACGATCGCAACCCGGTTCTGCTCACCCCCGAAACCCTGGATGCCTGGCTCGACCCGAACATCGTGGGCGACCAAGAGCTACTCGACGCCGTTGCCGCCGAGAGCGATCTGGTGGCTGCCGAAGTCGAATTCTTTGCTGTCGATTCGGCGGTTGGGGCGGTTCGTAACAACTCGAGCGACCTGATTCGCCCGCTCTAGAGCGCTTTTTCCAAACCTTCAACCAAGGGTTGAACTTGCCACGCCGTGACGATTTGCTTTGTCGGTGGGTCTGCATACATTCTAGACATTCGAACATTTGTTCGAATGTCTTTCTGTTTGTTCAGAGGTTTAGGAGGGGCTCGAAATGGTTCGAGTAGACGAAATGGTGACCGTATCGGTCAACCCAAAGGGTGAGCCGATCGGCTTTGGCTGGCGAGGTGGCGCCTACTTGGTGCTCAACAAGCCGGTGCGCTGGTTTGCCAGGCGAGAGTGGTGGGTCGAAGCGGCGAGAGTTCAACGCGGCATCGGAGCCGGAGTTCTCGAGGTCGAAATGTGGCGTTTGGTGGCCAGTTGCAACGAAGAGAAGCAGCAGTTCGAACTGGTGCACTCACTGGTCGACAACAAGAACGTTTGGCGACTGAACCGCGTCTTCAGCAAGTAGCCGGCAATGTCTGAATTCACTCACCTGCACGTTGCGTCTGCGTTCTCGTCGCACTACGGAGTGACCAGACCGGAGCTACTGGCAGAAGCGGCAGCCGCGCAGAAGATGACGGCGCTAGCGATTACAGATCGTGACGGGCTATACGGAGCAGTGAAACACATCGGGGCGTGCCTGACTCTCGGCATCTCGCCGATTGTCGGTGTCGAGTTGTCGATTGTCGACGACGAGTACCAACCGCTAGCCAAGGCCGCAATACTGGCACACGGTCACGACCGCGGGGTTGGCTGGTCTGCGCTCTGCGCAATTGTTTCTGCAGCGCACGGATACAACATCGGCGAAGCGCTCAGCGAGAACTCGAAAAAACTTCAGCGCGCCAGAAAAAGCGAGAGCATCGCAATCAGACGCGGTGAGCTCGCAAAACTCATCGGCGAGAGCATGGGAGCCTGCACGGTTTTGCTCGGCAACGACAGCGATGTTGGCAGATCTGTTTTGAGCGGCTCACGCGAAGAGGCCATAGAGCTGCTCGAACCGTGGCGCGAGTTGTTCTCAATTCCAAACTCACTCGCCATCGAAGTTTGCAGTTTGCTAACCGAGCCGGGCACAGAGTCTTCAGTGCTGCAGGCAAATCGAATGCTGCAACTTGCCGATGCCAGCAATCTGCCGGCCGTGCTGACCAATTCGGTTCGCTACCTGACCCCAGACGATGCGCTGACAGCAGACGTGCTCGACGCCGCAAGATTTCTAGAACCGCTCGGATTCTTTCAGGTGCAACCGAACGCCCAGGCCTGGCTAAAGCCAGCCACCCTGATGCGCGCGCTTGCCGAAGAGATCTGCGAAGACCGAGATCGCGCCGCCAAGCTCTTGCAAGACACAGAGAAACTGGCCAATCGCTGCCGACTCGAACCGGTTAGCGACTGCGGTTGGATGAAGCCCAAGACACCCGAGAAGTCTGCGCTGGGAATCGAAGGTAACCCCTTCGAGGTGCTCTGGCAGAAGGCAGAAGCGGGCATGCACTGGCGCTATCCGGGCGCTAGCGAGGCCATGCTAGGCAAGGTGAAGCACAGGCTCGGCCAAGAACTGATCACCATAAACAAGCTCGAATTCTCGACCTACTTTTTGACCGTTGCCGATGTGGCACAGATGATCCGCGATATGAACATTCGAATAGCAGCCCGCGGGTCTGGCGCAGGGTCGCTCGTGAACTACCTGCTCGGCATCAGCGGGGTTGACCCGATTGAGCACGAACTGCTCTTTGAGCGCTTTCTGAGCACCGAACGCTCGAGCCTGCCAGACATCGACATCGACGTCGAGTCTGCGCGCCGCCACGACATCTACCGAAGCATCTTTAAGCGTTACGGCAGCAACCGCGTGACGCTGTTGTCGATGCAGAGCACCTACCGCGGTCGCGGAGCTGTGCGAGACAGCGGGCTCGCGCTCGGAATAGAAGACGACGAAATCGATCAGATTGCCAAGAGCGTATGGCGACTGAGCGCCGGTGGTTTTCGCAGCGCTGTCGGCAAGAAGCCAGAGCTCGGGGCAATCGCCGCCGCGCTTGAGAGCGATCGCAAGATGAACCTTTTGGTCGACATAACCGAACGTCTGAATCGATTACCTCGTCACATCTCGATGCATCCGTGCGGTGTTATTCTCGGCGACTCTAATCTGCTGCGCATGACCCCGGTCGAGCAGAGTGGCATGGGTCTGCCGATGAGCCAGTTCGACAAAGACGATATGGACCCGATGGGAATGCTCAAGCTCGACGTTCTCGGTGTGCGCATGCAGAGCGCGATGGCCTATGCCGTGCGAGAAATTTCTAGGGTTAGCGGCGAGAAACTCGAACTCGACGACATCGACCGCGCAGACGATGAGACTTTCAAAACCATTCGAACGACGAACACCCTCGGCATCTTTCAGATCGAAAGCCCGGGGCAACGCGAACTCACCGGCAAACATCAACCGACCGAATTCAACGATCTCACCATTCAGATATCGCTGTTTCGACCAGGGCCGATGAAGGGCAACATGATTGCGCCCTACCTCGATGGCCGGCACGGATTCGCCAACCCAGACTTCATTCACAAAGACCTTGAGCCGATTCTGCGTGAGAGCTTTGGCGTCGTAATCTTTCACGAACACGTGCTGCGCATTTTGAACGTAATGACCGGATGCACCCTGGCCAAGGCCGATGAGCTGCGCAGGTCGTTAGAAGATCCGCGAGCGAAGTCGACCATCGAAACCTTTTTTCGCACCAAGGCAAAAGAGCGCGGCTACTCGCACGCTGTCATTGAGCGAGTCTGGGGAATTCTCGAAGGCTTCAGCAGTTTCGGCTTCTGCAAGGCTCACGGCGCCGCCTTCGCCCTGCCCACCTACCAAAGTGCCTGGCTGAAGACGCACTATCCCGTCGAGTTCATGGCCGGACTATTCACACACGACCCGGGCATGTATCCGAAACGGCTGCTGATGGCAGAGGCCAGGCGGCTCGGGGTTCGCGTCTTGCCGATCGACGTCAATAAGTCGTCAGACGAATACCTGGTTGAGAAGACCCCCGATGGCCTTGCCGTTCGGCTCGCAATACACGAGATTGCCGGAATCAGCGAGGCAGAGGTGGCTCGCATTCTCAGCGGGCGGCCATACAGCGACATCGGTGACTTCTACATGCGAGCCAAGCCCAGCCGCAGAACCTTCGAGCGCATCGCTCAGGTTGGCGGGCTCGATGAACTCAAGCTCGGCGACTTTGGCCCGATGCACACCCGCGGAGATGTATTGGCTCGCGTGCGGCAACTCAACGCCAGCAAGAACCGAAAATACCTCGACCCAAACCAGCCGACATTCGATTTCGACTTCAAAGACCTGCCCACCGGGCTACCCGAACCGAGTAACGCCGAAAAGGTCGAGGCCGAGTTGCAGATTCTTAATCTCGACTTCACCGAGCACGCACTCGAGCAGTATCGCCCGATGCTAGACGAGATGGGTGTCATGCGAAGCGATGAGTTGGTTGGGCTTCGCAGCAAGACCGATGTCTTGGTCGCCGGAATCCGTGTTGCAACTCAAACTCCCCCGATGCGCTCTGGCAAGCGCGTGGTTTTCGTGAGCCTCGATGACGGCAGTGGCTGTAGCGACAGCACGTTCTTTGATGAGGCGCAGAAGCGCTGCAGTCACATTCTGTTCAACACCAGGCTGCTATTGATATCCGGAAAGACCAGACGCACCGGAGTGCGCGGAGTGTCGATTATGGCCGAGAACGCCTGGGATCTTCGCGACCTTTGGCAGCAGTGGCTGCAAAAGAAAGCGGGCTAAGACGCCAGCGAGTTGAATTCGAGAAGAATTGCTTCTGCGTTCGAGGTGCCGCATCGACTCACGCCAGCCTCGATGAAATCGATCACCTGATCAACAGAACGCACGCCGCCAGATGCCTTAACCCCGAGTCGATCGCCAACCGTGGCTTTCATGAGGCGAATGTTCTCTAGTGTTGCGCCGGCGCTTGAGAAGCCGGTCGAAGTCTTCACAAAATCTGCGCCAGCCTGCTCTGACAATTGGCAACCGCGAACTATCTGGTCTGCGGTCAACAGCGCGGTCTCGAGAATCACCTTGAGGTGCGCACCACCGGCGTGCGCGGCTTCTGCAACCGCACGGATGTCTGCCAGCACCAGCTCGTCGTTGCCGCTAATGAGCGCTCCGATGTTGACAACCATGTCAACCTCGGTGGCGCCGTTTCGTGTTGCCTCGGTGGCCTCGAAGGCCTTGGCAGCAGAAGTTACGGCCCCGTGCGGAAAGCCGACGGTTGCGCATACCGGCACGCTTGAACCGGCGAGCAATTTGGCAGCCTGGGCGATGTTGACGCCCTGAACGCAGTAGCTTGCGGTGTCGTATTTCAACGCAATCGCAGCGCCCGCGGCAATGTCTGCAGGGGTGACCTCAGGCTTTAGAACCGAATGATCAAGGGTCTTTGCGATTTGCTCGAAGGTGAAGCCGCGGAAGGTTGCTGTCATAGTTTCAGTCTAAGTTGCGACGCGAGCCAAGAGCGGCGGGCAAAAGAAAAGCCCCCGAAAAATCGGGGGCTTTTTGTGGACCTAAGGGGATTTGAACCCCTGACCCCCTGCATGCCATGCAGGTGCGCTACCAGCTGCGCCATAGGCCCGTTGTTGTTGCCCTGTCAGTTTACAACAAAACTAAGCAGCCGAAACCTCGAGTTTCACCACTGGAGAATCTTTCCAGAGGCGCTCGAGCGAGTAGTACATGCGATCTTCTTCGTGCATTACGTGACAGACGATGTCACCAAAGTCGAGCAGAATCCAGCGCCCTAGTTCTTTGCCCTCGCGCCTAAGTGTCTTGAAACCAGACTCGAGCATTTTGTCTTCTATCTCGTCTGCGATCGACGAAACCTGGCGTTCGTTGCGACCAGACGCTAGCAAGAAGATATCGGTCAGAGGCATGAGCGCAGACACATCAAGCGCCACAATGTTCTCTGCGATTTTGTCTGCCGCTGCATTTCCGGCGATGTTTGCTTGTTTGATTGCGTTTGAGGTGGCGGTCACATTTTCCTAAATTATTTGAAGCATGAGGGCCGCGATAACAAGACTGCCGAATGCCGCCATGCCTACTGCAGCAGCCAACACCATGTATGGGTGGCTACCGCCGCGTCTGAGATTTGTTGGAATTACCTTGAATTTAGAGGCCGAATTCACAACACCGGTTACTCTCATTGGTGCGATTGTATTGATGAATCCGGTGGCGTTATCTAACTGGATCGCCGAATCAAGAGCAGCGGCCTCTTGAATTATTTGAATCTCCCCAGTCGCGTTGTCTGTGAGCTCAATTGGGAGCTGAATCGCTCCCGTGGTTAAAATTTCGCCGGTTTCGCTAACGGTAGCGGTGTAGTTGGTTAAGTCCTGAACCTGGTCGATGATGATCGAGTTCGTAGTCGGTTCAATGACGAGCCCTGGCGAAACATCGAACAGCGGCTCGTTCTGGTTGTTCATGTAAGAAAAGTCGTCGGCAGTAGCGGGCTTGACTTCAAAGCTCGTAGGGGTTGTGTCGACATCGAGCGCAACCACCTGCTCGGCAAGGTCTGGCTGCAGCTCAAACTCCGACTCAATGGCCAAAACATCTTCGACCGGCTGGTTCACTGCATCGCTTCCGGTCAATCGCTGCAACTCGCGAAGCTGACGTCTGGTGCGAGGCTCGTCACTGCCAATTCCGAGGTCACTAAGATCAACGTGCAGCCCTTCTGGGGCCACAAACTGCGGAAAGTCGCTCGGTAGTTCGAGCGGTTCTGGCATGCGAATCGGCTCGACAGGTGCCACCGGCGCTGCAACTTCTTGCGCAGGCTGTGCAAAGGTCGGCGTTGAAACTGCGCCAACCGGCTTGAGTTCGAAAAACTTTGGCTTCTCTTCGGTTGTCGTCAGCACAGTCTCGCTAACCTTCGGAGCGGCCATTGGGGTGGGTGTGCTCTGAGGTAGTTCAAAGTCATCCGGGTCAAAAAATGCGCTAGGCATGACCACCTCGATAAAGACTGTGCTTGTTTATGTATTGAACAACTCCATCTGGAACTAAATACCAAACCGGGTCACCGTTTGCTGCACGCTGTCGAACATCTGTAGACGATATTGCGAGTGCCGGCACTTCAAGCACCTCAATTGCGCCCTCAGGAGCGCTCTCAGGCAATCGCATGGCGTGACCCGGGCGAGTAACGGCCACGAACTTGGCGGCATCCCAGAGTTCGTCGAAATCTTTCCACTCGAGAATTTGCATGATGGCATCAGCGCCTGTTATGAAAAACAGTTCAGCCTCTGGATGCTCAGCTTGAATGTCTCTAAGTGTGTCTACCGTGTAGGTTGGACCATCACGATCGATGTCAACGCGACTCACGTTAAACCTAGGATTGGACGCCGTGGCGATAACCGTCATGAGGTAACGATCTTCGGAGTTAGTCACATCCGGCTTCTGGGGAGGTTCGCCAGTGGGAACAAAAATAACCTGGTCCAGGTTCAAAGCGGCCGCAACCTCGCTGGCCGCAACCAAGTGCCCATGGTGAATTGGGTCAAAAGTGCCACCCATTACACCGAGTCGAAGTTTGGTCATAAAAACCTTTATCGCCGAAAGGGCTTAGTGATGAGCCTTTGAGTTGTTGCTCTTGTGGTCGTGGCGGTTGGCTACGTCGCGGTAGCTCCAGGTGATCCAGCCCATTAGAAGAAAAACGGCCATAGCAATGACGCCGAAGAAGAAGGCCGGAAACGGTAGCTCAACTGCGTGCTCCGAAGCCTTAGCTAGGAATGTAGTCATTTTTCTCCTTATTACCTGTTATCAAGACTACCCTAGGCGCGGGTTTGACCGGCTCCACGAACCAGCCATTTGGTGCTAGTTAGCTCAAGGATGCCCATTGGCCCGCGCGCGTGCAGCTTCTGTGTAGATATTCCCACCTCGGCACCGAAGCCGAATTCACCACCATCGGTGAACCTGGTCGAGGCGTTAACCATCACGGTGGAGGCGTCAACCTCGGCCAGAAAGCGTTCGGCGTTCTCGATGTTCTCTGTGATTATCGACTCGGTGTGCTTGGTCGAATACTTGGCGATGTGCTCTAGAGCCTCGTCAATATCTGCGACAACTCGCACTGCGAGATCTAGGTCGTGATACTCGGCGTGCCAATCATCCTCGGTTGCCACCTCGGCGGCCGCATAGAGCTCGCGGGTCTTTTCATCGCCGTGAATGACAACTCCATCGGCTGTCAAACGCTGGAGAATTGCAGGCAGAATTCGGTCAACCGCTTTTTCGTGCACTAGAAGGGTCTCGACGGCGTTGCACACGCTCGGCCTCTGAACCTTGGCATTGTGCACAATCTCGACCGACCAGTCGAGTCGAGCCGATTCGTCGATGAAAATGTGCACGACTCCGTCGCCGGTCTGAATTACGGGAACCTTTGATTCTTGAACCACGGTCTGAATCAGACCTGCTCCGCCGCGAGGAATTAATACATCGATTAAGCCAACAGCGGTCATCATGGCTTGGGCACCTTCGCGGCCAAACTCGTCAAGGGTGTGAATCGAGTCGGCGTTTAGTTCGGCAAGCGTTAGCGCGTCTTGCAACAGCTTTACCAATACCTCGTTGCTGCTCTGAGCGTCGCGACCACCGCGCAAGACAACGGCATTGCCGCTCTTGATCGCCAAGACTGCAATGTCAATTGTCACATTTGGTCGAGCTTCGTAGATAACACCGATTACACCCAGTGGAACACGCACCTGGCTGATTTGCAGAGCGTTTGGCAGCGTCATGCCGCGAATCACGTTGCCGAGCACATCAGGCAAAGCGCTAACCTTGAGAACAGAATCAGAAATCGCTGAGATGCGCGTTGCATCGAGTCGAATTCGATCCATGGTGCTCTTGGTCATGTCGGCTTTTGCACCGCGATCGAGATCGACTTGGTTTGCTGCGATGATCTCATCTGTGCGCTCTAGCAAGAGCTTCGCGACGTTCTCTAGCGCGAGAGTTCTTTTGGCCGAGGTGGCATTCGCGAGTGAAAACGAAGCGCCCTTGACCAGCGCCATTTTGTCTTGAGCAGTGAGCATGGCTATCCTTTCGCCTCGAACCAGGTGCCGACCGCAGCACCACTGAGTGCCTCGGCAACCAAGTCTGCCGAGGTTAGCAGAACAGAAACACCGGCTGCGGTGGCTATTTCTGCGGCCGCAACTTTGGTGATTGCTCCCCCGGTGCCAACGCTGCTGCCCGAGCCGGCAATTTCAAACTGCGATAGGTCTTGACCAAAACGCACCTCATCGAGCCGAACGGCTCCTGGCTCGCTCGGTGGCTTGTTATAAAGTGCGTCGACATCGCTGAGCAAAATGAGTGCATCGGCTTCAACCAAAACCGCAACCAACGCCGCGAGCCTGTCGTTGTCTCCGAACCTAATTTCAGCGGTCGCCACAGTGTCGTTCTCGTTGACAATCGGAATAGCACGCAATTCGAGCAAGCGCTGCATGGCGCTTTTGGCATTCGTGCTGGTTTCTTCGCCCTCAAGATCCTGGGCCGTCAGCAAGACCTGACCCGCGATGATGTCGTAACGCTCGAGACTCTCTTGGTAGCGCGCGATGAGCCTGCCCTGACCGATTGAAGCCAGCGCCTGGGATGTTGCCAGATCGTCTGGTCGGGTCTCTAGGCCGAAAAGGGGAATAGCAGTTGCGATAGCACCGGATGTGACGAGAATGACTTCTTGACCAGACTTGTGAGCTGTAGCCAGAGCTGCAACGAGATTCGCAATTTTTGCGGCGTTCTTACCGCTAATCGATGATGAGCCAACCTTGACTACCACTCTCTTGGCGGTGGCAATGTCTGAACGATTTTGCAGAACCATTAACTCTCGCGCTCGCTTTCGCCCAAACTCTCTTCGAGTTGCGCATCGACTTCACTCGAACTCGGCTTAAAGTCCTCCGGCTTAGACCAGACTCCGGCCTTACGTTCGCGATCCATCTCTGCACGGATTTCGGCTTTGAGATCCATGCGCTCCTTGTAGCTGGCGCGTCGATCGTTTGTGGTTCTGCGTGGATTCTGGTCGATGCGAATGTCCTCGCCGCGACGACCACCGATGAGTTCACCGGCACTGGCAATCGATGGCTCCCAGTCGAACAGCACACCTTGGCCAGGGCCAATCACTACCGTGGAGCCAGCTGATGCGCCGGCTTTGAACAACGCTTCTTCGACACCGAGTTTGTAGAGACGATCACCTAGGTAACCCACTGCCTCATCGTTGCCGAACTGAGTTTGTGCAACCCAGCGTTCTGGCTTGACACCGAGAATTCTGAAGAACTCGCCATCGTGTGAGTTCTCTTTGGTAACCGTGAACTTGCTCTCGTCGCGACGCTGCTGCATGAGCGTGATTCGAGGCAAGACAGGCGCAATTGTTGCCTTGGTTTTGCGCTCTTGCTCAACCAGTTGCGCGAGCGCAAAGTTCAACTCTCGCAAACCCTCGCGACTCGCGGCCGAAACGATGAACACTCGATAGCCGCGGGCTTCGAGTTCTGGTTTTACGAACTCCGCCAACTCGCGCGCTTCAGGAACATCGGCCTTGTTCAAGGCGATTAACTGTGGGCGCTCGGTAAGTGGCAATTCGCCTTCTGGCACCTGATAAGCATTGAGCTCGACCAAAATCTTGTCGAGATCGGTAATCGGGTCGCGCATTGGTTCGATGGTCGCACAATCGATTACGTGCAAAAGTGCCGAGCAGCGTTCAACGTGTCTCAAAAACTGAAGCCCGAGGCCCTTGCCCTCGCTGGCACCTTCGATAAGGCCTGGCACATCGGCGATAACGTACCGGGTTTGCTCGGCCTGAACCACGCCGAGATTCGGGTGCAAGGTCGTGAACGGGTAGTCTGCAATCTTCGGACGTGCCGCCGACATGGCAGCAATAAGGCTAGATTTTCCGGCGCTGGGATAGCCGACGAGTGCAACGTCAGCAACGGTCTTGAGCTCGAGAATGACATCGCCCTGCCAACCAGGAACGCCGAGAAGAGCAAAGCCGGGAGCTTTTCTTTTAGAGTTTGCAAGAGCTGCGTTGCCTTTGCCACCCATGCCGCCTTCGGCAACAACGAGTTCCATGCCCGGCTCCAGCAGGTCGGCGATGAAGTCGCCACTGGCAGATTTCACAACCGTGCCGATTGGCACCGGAAGCTTGATGTCTGCGCCCGTGGCTCCGTTTCTGAAGTCACCCGCGCCATCGCCACCGTCTCCACCGCTGCGGTGCGGGTGAAAGTGATACTCGAGCAAGGTCGTTGTATTTGGATCGGCAATTAGCGAGATGGTGCCGCCGTTGCCTCCATCGGCGCCATCCGGGCCAGCCAGAGGCTTAAATTTTTCGCGGTGAACTGAAACACAACCGTCGCCGCCGTTTCCGGCGCGCAGGTGAAGGGTCACTTGATCTACAAATGAAACCATGATTCCCTCTCTGTCTTCTTTGCTTGAGAAACAGCAAAGGCGAGCCAAAGGCTCGCCTCGCTGAAAGTTTTGCTAGTTAAGCAGCAGCAACAATGTTTACTACTCGGCGGCCACCCTTGGTGCCGAACTGAACTGCGCCTGCAGCAAGTGCGAAAAGTGTGTCGTCTTTGCCGCGACCCACATTTACACCAGGGTGAAAGTGAGTTCCGCGCTGACGAACGATGATTTCGCCTGCGTTTACTTCTTGACCTGCGTAACGCTTTACGCCTAGACGCTGTGCGTTTGAATCGCGACCGTTTCGAGTCGAGCTAACACCTTTTTTGGAAGCCATTTTTGCTCAGTCCTTTACTTGATCTCGGTGACCTGAACACGGGTCAACTCTGCGCGGAAACCCATGCGGCGCTTAAAGCCGGTCTTGTTCTTGTAGTGCT
>CAZDKF010000001.1:19468-27402 GCA_964505955.1 uncultured Rhodoluna sp.
TGCTGGATGATGATTTTCGGACCACGTAGGTCACCGATAACCTCTGCGGTTACTTTTACCTTTGCCAATGCAGCGGCGTCTGAAGTAACTTTGTCGCCGTCAACCAGCAATAGTGCAGGAAGTTCAATCTTGCCGCCGGCAACTGCCTTGATGCGGTCAAGCGTAACGATGGTGCCCACTGACACCTTCTCTTGACGTCCGCCTGCGCGGACTACTGCGTAAACCACAGATCTACCCTTTGTTCAAAAGTTGAATTTGTTGCATTTGCGAAACTCAGCAGGCAACGAGGTTCAAGTTTAGCCACCAAAAGCGGCTTGGTCAAACCTATTTGCCCAGAAATCGCCTATTTAGACGACCCTCTGCGACTTCTCGGCCTTCTGCGACCCTGACCGTGGGCCCTCGGCTCAGGCAGTGCGTCTAGCACCGACTCAAGCAGTTCGCTCGATTCGGCAGCATCAGGCTTTTCGGTCGCGGCAACAGCGGCCACAATTGGGCTGGTCTCGCCAGCGGCTTCGCTGGCAGCCAGAGTCGAGGCGGCAATCTTGGTCAGTGCGTTGCCAAGCTCAGCGGCGCGCTCCCCCGTGACGACCTTCGGAACTTCTTGCTTCTTTTCGCGATTCTTCGACTTGCCGTTTTGCTTCGGCGGGCGGGCATCCTCGCCAACATGCTTGGAACGCATTATTGGCTCGTGGTGCACGATCACGCCACGCGAAGCACAAGCCTCACAAGGTTCGCTGAAAGCTTCGAGAAGACCGATTCCGAGTTTCTTTCTCGTCATCTGTACTAGACCTAGAGATGTAACTTCGGCTACCTGATGTTTGGTTCTGTCACGGCTCAAGCACTCCATCAAACGTCTCAAGACCAAATCGCGGTTTGATTCGAGAACCATGTCGATGAAGTCAACGACCACGATTCCACCGATATCACGCAATCTGAGTTGGCGAACGAGTTCTTCGGCAGCCTCCAGGTTGTTTTTGGTCACCGTCTCTTCGAGGTTTCCTCCAGAGCCAACAAACTTTCCGGTGTTGACATCGACTACCGTCATCGCTTCGGTTCTGTCGATAACTAGAGAGCCGCCGCTCGGAAGGTAGACCTTGCGCTCAAGAGCTTTTGCGATTTGCTCGCCGATTCGATACTCGTCGAAGATGTCTTTTTCGCCCTTGTAGATCTCGATGCGCTCGAGCAGATCAGGTGCAACGCCCTGCAAATACTCGGTGATGACCTGGTGCGAGTCGCCACCAGAAATGACCATCTTCTGAAAGTCTTCGTTGAAAACGTCGCGAACAATTTTGACGAGCAAGTCTGGCTCGCTATGAAGCAATACCGGAGCGTTGCCCTTTTTCACTTTCTTTTCGATGTCAGCCCACTGCTCTTGCAAGCGCTGAACATCAAGAGTCAGTTGCTCTTCTGTGGCACCCTCAGATGCCGTGCGAACAATTACACCGGCTTCTTCTGGCAAAACTTCTTTGAGAATCTTTTTGAGTCGCGCCCGCTCAGATTCTGGCAACTTTCGAGAGATGCCGTTCATCGAACCGTTTGGCACATAGACAAGGTAACGACCCGGTAGCGAGATCTGCGAAGTAAGGCGTGCGCCCTTTTGACCAACCGGATCCTTGGTTACCTGAACCAAGACGGTGTCGCCGCTCTTGAGCGCGAGTTCAATGCGTCGAGGCTGATTGCCAGTCTCGGCAAGCTCCCAGTCGACCTCACCCGAGTAAAGCACTGCGTTGCGGCCGCGGCCGATGTCAACGAAAGCAGCTTCCATAGATGGCAAAACGTTCTGAACCTTACCCAGATAAACGTTGCCGATTAGTGAAGCCTCAGAGGCTTTTGCAACATAGTGCTCGACCAAAACTTTGTCCTCTAGAACGCCGAGCTGAATCTTTTCGTCTTTCGAACGAACAATCATCGTGCGCTCAACTGCCTCGCGACGAGCCAAGAATTCTGACTCGGTGATAGTTGTGCGTCTGCGACCTGCATCGCGCCCATCGCGACGACGTTGCTTCTTTGCCTCAAGTCGGGTTGAACCCTTTACTCGAGTTGGCTCGTTGCTGAATTCTTTCGGCTCGCGCGGTGTTCTAACCTTTACGACCGTGTTTGGTGGTAGCTGCTCGCCCTCGGCAAGTTCACCTTCGCGTCGACGCGAACGTCTGCGAACGTTACTTTCTGGCTGATCGCTGCCCTTTTTGTCTTCGACCGGCCTGCCGCGCTTCTTGTCGATAACAGGTGTCGGCAGATCTGGTGCCATGAAGATCATCGAGGTTGCTGTTACTGCAACAGGCGGTGCATCAACCTTGCCCGCGGCTTTGGGCGCTTTTGCCTTTGTCTTCGGCTCAGCGGCATCATCTGACGCAGTTTTCTTTTTGCCAGGGGTTTTGCCCGCAGCTTTGGCTGGTGCATTACCCACAGACTTCGGCTTGTCTTCGGCCGACTGATCTGTCGGCTCTGCGCTTGTTGGCTTTTTAGTCGATTTAGCGGCCGGCTTCTTTTCAGTCGCCTTGACGTCAGCTTTGCTTGCTGCAGGCTTCTTCGCGGCAGGCTTTTTCACTACCGGCTCTTTTGCCGATGATTCTGATGATTCTTTCTTCACCATTTCTGGTGCACTCCAAGCTGTTTGCCTATCGGGCCACACTCACCGATTGCAAACCTAAAAACCCTGCCAACCACTTTTGTGACCGACCAAACCTTTTATCGAGTCATTTGATGTGGCGCCAGCTGCCCGATGGGTCTTATACGGCAATCTCACGGATGCTCGAGAAATCTTCGTCGCCTCGGGTGTGGCCTTGGCAACTGCTTCTAGTATGGCACCCGCCACCCGAAAAGTCAGTAGGCACAGGGCTAGACTTGAGGCCATGACCAGCGAAAAAGCAGCAAAAATGCCAACAACAGAGGCGTCTAGGGGCTTTGCCCTGCTGCTAATTGCGGCAGGCATCATGGGCTGGTTGGCCTCATTTCTGCTCACGCTCGACCGCTTTCGGGTCGCCTCGAGCCCAGACGAGAAGCTAGCCTGTGACGTAGCCACCTTCATCTCTTGCAAGTCTGTAATGCTCAGCGATCAAGCCGCACTTTTCGGCTTTCCAAACCCGCTGATCGGAATCGCCACGTTTATGGCCCCGATTGTTGTTGGTTTTGCGATTTTGGCAGGAGCTAGGTTCGCCAACTGGTTCTGGCAGCTGTTCTTTGTTGGCCACGCACTTGCGTTGGTCTTTGTGCTCTGGTTGTTCAACGCGGCGGTTTTCGAAATCGGATCACTCTGCCCCTACTGCATGGTTGCGTGGGCGGCGGTCATCCCGCTGTTTTGGCAATTGCTAACTCACGGGGCGCGCGAAGGCTATCTGCCGGTTCCGGCGAAATCGATTAACTTCTTCTTTAAGGCCTACGATTGGGCCTGGCTGGTTTCGCTAGTGTTTGCGCTGGTTCTCGCAACGATTATTGCGATTGAGTTCTGGAACCTCTGGTTGGCTTTCTTCAACCTAATTTAGGTCTAGAACCAGAGCGCAATTTCGCGCGAAGCAGACTCTTCAGAATCTGAACCGTGCACGAGGTTCTGCTGAACTTTGGTTGCCCAATCGCGACCCAAATCTCCACGGATGGTGCCAGGCGCGGCAACTGTTGGCTCGGTTGCGCCGGCAAGCGCGCGGAAACCCTCGATAACGCGGTTACCCTCGACGCAGAGCGCAACGACATCGCCGCTCATCATGAACTCAACTAGCGGCCCGTAGAAAGACTTGCCCTCGTGCTCGGCGTAGTGCTCGGCAAGCAGCTCGCGAGTAGGGGTGAACTTCTTCATTGCGACAACGACGTAGCCCTTGGCTTCGATTCGGCCGATGATCTCACCAATCAGGTTGCGTCTAACGCCGTCTGGCTTGATTAGCACCAATGTCTGCTGAGTCATTCTGAACTCCTACTTCTTGTCGATTTCGATTTCAAAAACTTCGATGTTCTCAGTCTGCCCGAACGAAGCCTTTTCGCGCTCGTAAGCGCTTTTGGCCTTGTCGATGGTTGAGCCGGCGATCATTGCCCAGGCCCACATGCAGGCAAATATGCCACCGATGTAGAACATCGGGGTCAGCCAGAAGCCAATCGAAATAATGAGGGCCTGCAAGACCCAACCGAACGCATAGCTGCCCTTGCGCCCAAGAATGGCGGGGGTGGCAATCAGCAAGAACGAGAGACTGAGCCCAACTGCCCAGACCACCGGCCCGTCTGCCACCTTGAGCCCAAAACCTGCAAGAGTCGCAAAGAAAACTATGAACGACTCAAACGCCAGCAAGATCGACGCCAACAGCCTCTTGATTGATTTACTCTTCATTGCCTTCGCTATCTGTTTCATTGAGTTGAATGTTCTTCAAAACGTCACCGACGAGTGTGATCGAACCGGTGACCAAAATTGCACCGTCTTGTGCAACGAGTTGACGAGCTAGTGTCATCGCGGTTAGAGCGTTGCTTGCGGTCTTTACTCGCGCCTCGCCAAAAACATTCTTTGCCAGCGTTGCCAACTCATCGACCGCAATCGCTCTTGGTGAAGACGACTGGGTGATGATGAAAGTTTTTGCCGTGTCAGCTAGTGCAGACAGCAGTGCGCTTGCGTCTTTGTCGCCGAGAATCGAAATAATCGCAACAGTCTCTGGTGAACCGAAAGACTTTTGCATGGCACGAGCGAGAACCTCTGCCCCACCCGGATTGTGCGCTGCATCGAGAATGGTAAGCGGTTTGCGCGAGACAACCTGCAAACGACCGGGTGACGTTGAATCTGCCAGAGCAACGCGAAGCACGTCGTCGAACAAACGATTGCTCACGCCGAAGAAAGCTTCAACCGCACTGATTGCCAAGGCAGCGTTCTCGGCCTGATACTCGCCATGCAGCGGCAAGAACAGATCGCCGTATTCGCTGATGAGGGTCTTCACCGAAAAACGCTGCCCGGTCATTTCGGCAACCACATCGAGAACTTCAAAATCGCGACCGTAGACTGCGATGCGCTCTGCGATTGCGCTCGACTTGGCCTCGATAACCGTGAGCGCTTCAGCGGGTTGAGCGCTAGAAACAACTATTGCGCCCGGCTTGATGATTCCCGATTTGGTGTGCGCGATCTCGGCCACGGTGTTGCCCAGACGCTCGGCGTGATCGATAGAAATCGGTGTAAAGACGGCAACATCGCCATCGGCGACATTGGTGGAATCCCATTCGCCGCCCATGCCAACTTCGAGCACCAGAACGTCAACCGGGGCGTCGGCAAAAACGGCGAAACCGAGCACGGCTAGTGCTTCGAAGAAGGTTAGTTTGGTATCGCCGGCGGCCTCTAGTTCAGCATCGACCATGGCCAAGATTGGCTCGATGTCGGCCCAGACCTCAGCCATTTGCTGGTCGCCAACCGGTTCGCCGTCGATCGCCATGCGCTCATTTAGTCGAACCAGGTGCGGGCTCGTGAACCGCCCGGTGCGAAGCCCAAGCTCGCGCAGAATGCGCTCGATGATTCGCGTGGTCGTCGTCTTGCCATTGGTGCCGGTGATGTGAATAACGCGATAAGACTTCTGCGGGTCACCGAGCAACTCGACGGCGCGACGGGTTGGTTCGAGCCGCGGGCGCAGCTTGTTTTCAGGAATACGCGTGAGCAGCGCATCCATGACTTCATCAGCTTTAGTTGCCCAGTAACTCTCGGTAGACAATCGTGCTCGCTAAACCTTCGACACCGAGATTTGAATTTGCTGCCCCTCGCCTACCTCGACTGCGTTTTGCGCATCGCCAACGACGGTTTCGAATTCGAGCGCGAGGGTTTCACCCTTGATTAGCTCAACGTGACTCTGCACGGCGGCAATAACTTCTGCGTCGGCGGTCAGGCTTAGCGCGATTCGATCGCTGACATCGAAGTCGGCATCTTTTCTAGCTTGCTGAACCGCACGGATGACATCTCGCGACAAACCCTCTGCGGCAAGTGCCGGGGTTACCTTGCCGTCGAGAATCACGAAGCCACCGCTAGAAAGAATTCCGATAAACTCGGTTTTTTCGACACCATCGAGCGCGTCGGTCATGTCGGCAACCAGATCGATTTCATATTCGCCAACTTCGAGCGCAACGCCGCCGGCAACAACGGTGCCGTCTTTCTCGCTCCAGTCGCCATTCTTGGCCGCCTGAATAACCGCTTGCACACTCTTGCCGATGCGTGGGCCGGCGGCGCGTGAGTTAACGGTGAGGCGCTTGACGACACCGAACTCAGAAGTTGATTCGAGAGACAGCTCGACGAGTCGAACCTGTTTGACGTTTAGCTCGTCTGCGATGAGATCTGCGAAGTCTTCGAGTGCCGAAACGTTCTTGGTGACGACGTTCAATGTGGCTAGTGGCAAACGCACGCGCAGGCCGTTTAGCTTGCGAAGGCTCTGAGCAACCGAGCTGATTGATCTAACTTCGTCCATGGCCTCGACCAGCTTGCGGTCGGCAGGCACCTGGCCGGCATCTGGCCAAGGCTCCAGGTGAACGCTGCGCCCACCGGTAAGGCCGCGCCAGATTTGCTCGGTGACCATGGGTGCAAGCGGGGCGGCCAGGCGGCTGAGAATCTCGAGCACGGTATAGAGAGTGTCGAAGGCCTGGCTGTCGCCGTTCCAGAAACGGTCGCGCGAGCGGCGCACATACCAGTTGGTTAGCGCATCTGCGAAGTCGCGAAGACGACCGGCGGCGGCATAAGAGTCGTAGCGGTTGAAGTCGGATTCGACCTCTTCGATCAACACGCGAGTCTTGGCGAGCAGGTAGCGATCGAGAACGTCGGTGCTGCCGAAAGAGGTCTTGGCTTCGTAGTCACTGGCATTCGCGTAGAGACTGAAGAAGTAATAGGTGTTCCAAAGCGGCAGAACAAACTGACGCATTCCCTCACGGATGCCCTGCTCGGTGACGCTCAGGTTGCCGCCGCGAAGAATTGGCGACGAGAGCAAGAACCAGCGCATTGCATCTGCACCATCGCGATTGAAAACATCGTTGACGTCTGGATAGTTGCGCAGCGACTTCGACATCTTCTGACCGTCGTCACCAAGAATGATTCCGTGCGAAACAACCGACTTGAATGCCGGTCGATCGAACAGCGCGGTTGAAAGAACGTGCAGGGTATAGAACCAGCCGCGAGTTTGACCGATGTATTCAACGATGAAGTCACCGGGGCTGTGGCTGTCGAACCACTCTTGGTTCTCAAACGGATAGTGCGCCTGCGCGAACGGCATCGAACCCGATTCGAACCAGCAGTCGAGCACCTCTGGCACTCGCCGCATTGTTGACTTGCCGGTTGGGTCGTCTGGGTTTGGTCGGGTTAGCTCGTCGATAACAGGTCGGTGAAAGTCACTCGGCTGAACGCCGAAGTCGCGCTCGAGTTCTTCGAGCGAGCCGTAAACATCAATGCGCGGATAGTTCGGGTCGTCAGACTTCCACACCGGAATCGGTGCGCCCCAGAAACGGTTGCGCGAGATTGCCCAGTCGCGCACGTTTTCGAGCCACTTGCCGAAAGAGCCATCCTTGGTGTGGTCGGGAGTCCAGTCGATCTGCTGGTTGAGCTCGAGCATGCGATCGCGCAGCTTTGTGGTTTCAACGAACCACGACGACACAGCCTTGTAGATAAGCGGGTTCTTGCAGCGGTAGCAGTGCGGGTATGGGTGGTCATAGGAGGCCTGGCGCAGCAATCGACCATCGGCCTTGAGTCGCTGAGTGATTGGCTTGTTGGCGTCGAAAACGTGCTGGCCCTCGAAGTCGGTGATCAGCGAATTGAACTGACCGCGCTCGTTAATCGAAACGTAGGTCGGAATGTCTGCGGCGTTGCAAAGATTCTGGTCGTCTTCACCGTAGGCCGGTGCCTGGTGAACGATGCCGGTGCCTTCGTTGTCGGCAACGTCGTCGCCAACCCCACCCTGCCAGGCGTTCGCCCTGTCGAATTTCTCGGCACCTGCGTAGTCATCAAA
>CAZDKF010000002.1:0-11236 GCA_964505955.1 uncultured Rhodoluna sp.
TTGCGAATACCACCGATTGGCTTAGGTAGATGGTGAGCGAGTATTTTCCTGCCGATGACAACAGCCCAAGTTGCAACTTTCGGCTCAGCAACCAGAGCAACCCAACATAACCGGCCGAGAGAATTGGCGCAGCCAAAAAGTTGATGGCAATAGAGATCAAGTAGATGCCGTAGCTGTAGTTTTCTGCAACGGCGTTCTGAATGAAAATGTATGCAGACAGCAACTGAATTGGCAGGCCGACGGCCAGACCCCAGACAGCAAGTTTCTTCATAGTCGAAGCACTCGCACCCTCGCCGAGTGCTTTTCTGCGTGCAGCAAGAACACCAACCAGAAAGGCAACGAAGACCATCGGGCCTTGCAGCAGAAATCCGGTCGGTGCCGCGGTAAGCCAAAGCTCAAGTCTGTCTGAAATTGCGGCGAGGAAATTGCCATTAGTCATTACGCTCGCGAATTCATCGGTGGAAACCTCTGGAAAGGTTTTTCCTTTCATCGCAAGAAACTGCTCTCCAAGAAGAGTCAGGGCAGATATCGCAAGAAGCAGAACGCCTGAAACGACATAGATGATCCACGACCAAACCTTAATTGTTCTCTCTTTACGAAAGTAAAATGCCAGCAACAGCAGGCCAAAGATGCCGTAAAGAAACAGAATGTCACCGAAGAACAACAGGCTGAAGTGCAGAATGCCAAGCAGAATCAGCCCAACTGATCTGCCAACCCAACGACCACGATTTTGCTTGGAGTCTTTGAGCCTGTAATGGGCCGAATAGCCAAACAAGAACGAAAAGAGCAGGTAGAACTTGGCCGTGAACAGTGCACTGACTATGAATGCCGTTGAGGCATTTGAAAACTCGGTTAGATCTGCGCCTTCGAAGTGGGTTACCGGATCAATTGCCAATAACGGGATGTTGACCAGTGCGATACCAAGTAGCGCGAAACCTCTCAGTATGTCGGGAAAGCTATCGCGTTGAATCATTTTTTACCTTTCTTTGAGAGTTCGAGTCTGATCATCGCCATTGATGGGAGCATGGTCGCGTATGCAAAAAGTAGCCAGAAAATTGCTTGAATCTGAGGCCAGGTGAGCGGGACGTTGTATGAGAAACCGTCACTTTCAAGCTGTGCATCGCTATAGATGCTGAAAGCTAGCAGAGCAGTCGCAAAGATTGTAACCAGCATGGCGAGCCAGCGATACGCGACCACGAAGCTGCGATCGCGAATTCGAATTAGTCGCTCATCGAGAGCCTCGATGGGTGCATCGGCAACCAGGCGAATCGACTGTCTAAGCAAGAACCAGAACACCAATAGCAGCAAAATGTAGATCAGCGATAGCGCTGCCCAGATATTGTCACCCACAAGAAACAAGAAGGTGGTTCCGGCAGCAATCAATACGTTTGATGCTGTTAGTAGAAAGACCTTTGCGCCTCTCGTTCGTAACCCATCCCACTGTGTATCGTTCAATTGCTTTTCAACCGCTTTAATCGAAGTTGTAGACCAGGCCGCCTCTCGAGAATCAGACCCGCCAAACCCCAACGACTGAAGATATGCTTTGCCCAAGCCACGCGCTTTGATGTACCAAAAGAAGAGCGGCAGTTCGAGCACCGTTATGGCGACAATTGTGAAGAAAAACCAGTTGGTGTCAAAGAAAACCAGTCGAAAAGTTGGGTCTGATTGCCAAAACATCAACGCGGAGAAACCAAGTGGAATGAATCCGAGAGCAAAATCAAGCCAAGCCATTTTCTTGACGTCGTTTCCTGCATACTTTGGGTAAATCCAAAAGTAGGCAAGGGCAAGTGTCGCCAAGATTACAAAGACTACGAGTGACTCATTCATTTACTTTCCTCCTTGAGCCAAAAGAGCTCTTCAATCGGGGTTTTGAGTTGTTCGGCGATTCGCAGAGCAAGCACGAGAGAAGGGCTGTATTCCCCGCGCTCGAGGTAACCAATGGTTTGGTAATGAACACCGACGAGATCGGCAAGCTGCTGCCTGGTTAGGCCCAGGGATGTGCGTACTTGCTCGATTTTGTTGAAGACCGGCTCTTCGGAGTTTCTGCTCATACTTGTAGCATACATACTACATAGCATTAATGCAACAATCTAAAACGCGGATTTACTCAAATCTCAGTGCATCAATTGGCTCGAGCTTGGCCGCAGTTCGGGCTGGCCAAACGCCAAAGACAACACCGACCAGCAGGCTGAAGCCGAGGGCCAGCATCACTGTATCGAGCCTGATCGCAAAGACCCAATCACCGATTATCGCCAAGGCGAAGGCGGCAATCTCGCCAAGAATCAGCCCGATCACTCCTCCGGCGAGCGACAGCACAATGGCCTCGATCAAGAACTGGGTGAGAATGTTGCTCTGCTTGGCACCGATCGCCCTGCGAACACCGATCTCTCTGGTTCGCTCACGAACCGAAACCAGCATGATGTTCATGATTCCGATGCCACCCACAATCAAGCTGATGGCAGCGATTCCGGTGAGCAGCAAGCCAAGTGTGTCTGTAATTGAGCCGACGGCCGCAATCAGATTCGCCTGGTTGGTAATCGTGTAGCGAGTCTCGGCTTCGGCGGTGAGACCGTATCTCTCGCGAAGCAAGGCGTCGGCGCTGAACTGCAATGCATCAACTTGCTCTGGGGTCTTGGCCTGCACCACGATGCTCGTGACATACGGATATTGACTGAAGAGTTTTCGCGCGGCATCGAGCGTCACATAAACGCGACCGCTGGTTCCGAAACCAACCTGATCATCGAGAATGCCGACTAAACGAAAATCTTGACCGTTGAGCTTCACGGTTTTGCCAAGCATGTCTTTGGTGAGTCCTAGGTCACCCGCGGCATCGCCACCGAAGACGACATCTTTGGCTGAAGAGGCATAAGAGCTGCTCGAGAGATATGAGCCGATAGCAATGTCTGGCCTGACGGCCTCGAAGTATTGCGAAGAAACTCCAACGAGACGAGCATTCACTCTGGTGTCGCCGGTTGCAATTGTTCCTTCGTTTACCGATTGCACAAACATCACCGAAACTTCATCGAGTTCGGCGAGAGCTCGCGCATCTAGTTCGCTCAGTGCATCTGGAAACATTGAAGTCACGTTGAGTTGGTTGGTGCCAAGTGTTGCTAGCGATTTGTTGATGCCCTGGGATGCACCGTCGACAATCGAGGTGAGAGCGACAATTGCCGCAACACCGATTACCACGCCGAGCATTGTGAGCAGCGACCTGATCTTGGTCGCCCAAATTCTGTTTAGCGCGAGTGCCGCCGTGCCTAACAATCTCATGCGGCACCCCGCTCGTCGCGCTCGATTAGCCCATCACGCAGAAAGACTCTCCTTGGCGCACTCGCCGCAATTTCTAAGTCGTGAGTAATCAGAATGATGGTTCTGCCCTCTCGGTTGAGCTCTTTCAAAAGGTTGATTACCGCAGCACCCGTTTTTGAGTCGAGCGCACCGGTTGGCTCGTCAGCCAAGACGATGTCTGGCCCGGTTACCAAAGCCCTTGCGATGGCCACTCTCTGCTGCTGACCGCCGGATAGTCGGTTACGGTCGAAATTCAGCCTCTCGCCTAGACCCAGTTTGACCAGCATGTCGGTGGCCTGCTTCTTGGCCTGCTTGGGGCTGATGCCCTGATAGAGCAGGGGTGCCATCACGTTTTCGAGCGCGGTGGTATTTGGCAGCAGCTGAAACTGCTGAAACACAAAGCCGATTGCCTTCGACCGCAGGCTAGTTAGCTGGTTATCGGTTAGCGAGCTGGTGGCATCGCCGGCGATCATCACAGTGCCGGCACTCGGTCTGTCGAGGCAGCCGATGAGGTTCATCATGGTCGATTTGCCACTGCCAGACGGCCCAACAATTGCAACAAACTCACCGCGTTCGATAACCAAATCGACAGAATCTAACGCCGTGGTTATTTGATCGCCAACCAGGTAGTCACGGCGAACCTTTTCTAGGCGAACGACCTCATCGCCCATTGTTCGTGGCTCCACGCGGCGGACCAAACTCAACAGGTGTTGGCACATCGCCGGCCAGCCCAACGATTACGAGATCGCCGGCCTTTAGACCTTCGGTGACTTCAACCAGGCTGTCTCCCCTGATTCCAAGTTTCACCGCAACGTTCGTGACAGTCTGACTACCATTGGCACTCTTCACGAGCACCTTTACTTCTGGTGTCTCGCCGATTAGCGAATTGAACGGAACCGCAAGAACAGAACCAGAGCGCTCTACTTCAATTTCTGCTGTCGCACTCATTCCGAAACGAGCACCTTCAGGAATCTCGTTTACCTCAACTAAAACTTCATACTGCTTGATGCCGCTTAGCGATCTGGCGACCTGACCAATCGAAAGAACAGAACCTTCGAAAACCGCATTGATGGCATCGAGCTCGATTGTTGCGTTCTGACCAACATCAACCAGGTCGGCGTCATATTCACTTGCGAAAACTGAAACCACCGGCACCGCGCTGCCAACACTCACAACCTGACCCGAGGTAATCAAACCCTCTGATGTGTCGACCGAACGAACAATGCCATCGGCAATCGCGCGCACCTGAACGGTTTGACCCAGCTGTGAAACGTAGCTAAACAAGACATCGTCTTTTTCAACGCTCTGACCTCGGGTGACTTTAATCTCTTTAACTTCGAGACTCAAACCAAACATCGCTGGGATGGGTTCTGAGCCGTTTGCCGATATCAAAATCGCTTGCTTGCTCGGACCATAGGCCAAGAGCTGCGACTCGGCCAGCTGGCCGTTGGCCGCAATCGTCTTAATTACCGCGGTCGGGGTGACCTCGTAGGTCTCATACTCGGTTTGCACGGTGAGTGCCGGAATCGCAATTGCGGCGACAACGGCAGCCACGACCACGGCCGCACCTGAAATCCAGAGCCAACGGCGCTTTTTCATCTTTGAGATCTCCTAGAGCTTTCGGGTCGCTAGACCAACCCGCTATGCCAAATCTCTCACAGAACGAAGGGCCTTGCCTGCCAGTTCGCCTAGAGCGCTTTGAGAATATCGCTCACTCTGTCTTTAGCGTCGCCGAAGAGCATCTTGGCGTTGGGCTTGAAGAACAGTGGGTTAGCGACGCCCGCGTAGCCCGAGGCCATTGAGCGCTTGAATACGATGACATTCTCGGCCTCCCAAACCTTGAGCACCGGCATGCCGGCGATTGGGCTAGAGGGGTTTTCGGTTGCCGCCGGGTTGACGGTGTCGTTTGCGCCGATAACCAGAACTACATTGGTGCTGGATAAGTCGTCGTTGATTTCGTCCATTTCGAGAACGATGTCATACGGAACCTTGGCTTCTGCGAGAAGCACGTTCATGTGACCGGGCAGTCGACCGGCAACCGGATGAATGCCGAAGCGAACTTCGACACCCTTCTCGCGAAGTCGCTTGGCTAGTTCGGCTACCGGATACTGTGCCTGGGCAACAGCCATGCCATAGCCGGGAGTGATAACCACGGTCTTGGCAGCGCTCAAGAGTTCTGCTACCGAAGCTGCATCGGTCTCGGTGTATTCGCCGGTCTCTTCTTCAGTTTCAGATGGAGCTTCGATTCCGTAGCCACCGAAGATTACAGAAACGAACGAACGGTTCATGGCCTTGCACATTATGTAAGAGAGGTAAGCACCAGACGAACCAACGAGAGCACCGGTAACGATCAAAAGGTCGTTGCCGAGCAAGAAACCTGTTGCCGCCGCAGCCCATCCCGAATAACTGTTGAGCATCGAAACGACAACCGGCATGTCGCCACCACCGATTGATGCAACGAGGTGCCAACCGAGTGCGAGAGCGAGTGTGAAGCGGAAACGCTTCTTAGCGCCCGAGTGGGTCTTCTGCTTTGGCATTGCTTTCTCCTTCTATTCGTCGGCCTCTGCCGACTTTTTGTTCTCAGTTGGTGCAGCCTTGGCCTCAGCCTTAGATGCAGCCTTCTTCGCTTCGGCCTTAGCCTCTGCCTTGTTCTTCAATGGACCGATAACCATAACCATGTTTCGACCATCAACCGACGGTGTCGATTCGACGATTCCAAAAACGTTTACTTCTTCGGCAAGCTTCTGTAGCAGCTTGACACCCATCTCTGGACGGCTCTGCTCGCGACCGCGGAAAACAACGATCACCTTTACCTTGTCACCAGCTTTGAGAAACTTTTCGATCTGCCCGCGCTTGGTTGCATAGTCGTGGTCATCAATCTTCAAACCGAAACGTACGGTCTTTAGAACGGGGTTGACCTGGTTCTTGCGCGCTTCACGAATTTTCTGGGCTGCTTCGTACTTGAATTTTCCGAAGTCCATTAGTTTCGCTACTGGCGGCTTCGCTTCGGGGGCTACCTCGACTAGGTCGAGATCTGCTTCTTGTGCAAGACGCATTGCCTCTTCTATACGAACTACACCAATCTGCTCACCTGCGGCGCCAACGAGGCGAACCTCTGGCACGCGAATGCGCTCATTGATACGTGGGTCGCTGATCTTTGCTCCTTTTTAGATGTGACTGTGGTTTTTATTACCTTGGCCACGCAAACGCAGGACGCACGCGTACAGAAACGAAGTTTCCAAAAGCTTTACCCGAACACCTAATAAGTCGGTGGACAAGGTGGGAAATGAATCCACTTCTGACCGAGGCGAACCTCGGAGCCATGGGCTAGCCTAGCAGAACCACGATTCAGGAGTAAACCCCTTGCCAGATTTTGAACCCCAAGAGTTTCGCGACGTAGCCGACGAGGTTCGCGATATTGCCGAAGTTCCTGCCGTCGAGGTAATCACCACCACTGCCGTGCACCTAATGAGTGCGGCCGCCGTTCAATGCGGTCTCGGCGAAGACGGCCACCCAGCCGACCTAGATGAAGCCCGCAAACTAATCAATGCACTCGCCGGTCTGCTAACTGCGGCCGCCCCAGACCTGGGCGATCACCACGCCAGACCGCTTCGAGACGGCCTTCGCTCTCTGCAGTTGGCATTTCGTGAGGCCTCGGCAATCAAGGATGCTCCCGGCCAAGGCCCAGGCGAGAAATACACCGGCCCAGTCAACTAAAGACCGACCAGCTAAACCGACTTTTCAGGCGAGTTTTACGCGCAGGCTATCAACGTGCTCGGCGATTTCAGCGCTTTCGCCCAAACCAATCGCAAGTTTCTGCATCAGTTCGGCCAGTCGCTCTTCAGATAACCCTGGCTTGAGGCGAAGCTCGAGTTGCACTTCGGCCGAATGAAGCCGCGATTTTTCATCGCCATCAAGTAGATCAAAACTCAGAAACTCTTCGACCTTCTCTGTCACGTTGAGAATTGCTTGATGCACCGCCCTGTTGCGCGAAGGGTGCACCCAGGTCAAATCCTGAGCGATTGCCGCAATGGCCGGCCGCCTTATGGCGAATTCGGTTTCACTCTCGGGGTCAAGAATTATTCGAGTGTTGTCTTCAACAACCGCCGCGAGCGCGACCCTTCTGGCATCTGCCGGCACGGGTCTGGCTTTCGGATTCCAGCGTTGCATCGCAGCAACCGAGCTAAACACCGGCAGACCATTTTGTTCATCGGGGGTTGCGACAGTAACAATGCTCAGGTCTGCACTCTTGTCAATTTTTTGTCCGTGAGCTCCCTCTGCGCTTTCGGTGAGTTCGGCGAGCAAAGGAATCAGAAGTCGCGATTCGCGAATCGCGTCGACAACCACTTCGGCGTTAGCCCTGCCTTCGCGAAATGCGAGCAACGCCTCTAGTAGCGCTTTAGGTGCCGAACCATCATCCTGAGCAAAATTGTTGACATCAAAAGCCCTGCCAGCCCAAGGAGTTCCGGCAGAGTCTGAGAACTTGTTTGGATTCATGTGCTCGTGATCAGATGTCATTCTCGCCTGCAATCTCAATAGCCTGTTCGAGGGTGAAATTGTTTGCATAGAGGGCTTTGCCAAGAATTGCACCTTCGAGCCCGTGCTGCCCGAGCGACCTCAGCGCACGGATGTCATTGAGTGACGAAATTCCGCCTGACGCAACAACAAGTTTGCCGGTTTTGTCAAGAACGTATCGCAACAACTCTAGGTTCGGGCCGCCGAGGGTTCCGTCTCGGGTGACATCTGTGACCACATAGCGCGAGCAACCAAAGTCTTCTAGCGCTGCAAGCGCATCTGACAGCTCGCCACCTTGCTCTGTCTGACCACGTGCCTCGAGTCGACTACCCCGCACATCTAACCCGACGGCAATGAGGTCACCTTGCTGGTCTATGGCATTGGCAACGAAATCTAGGTCGGCGAGCGCAAGGGTTGAAAGCACCACTCGCTCTGGGTTCAACGCCAGAGCGGCTTCTAGCGATGAAACATCGCGAATGCCGCCACTGAGCTCGATCTTGATGCCAGGGCACTGCTGCATAACCTCTGCGATTGTTTCGAGATTGCTGCCACGAGAAAATGCTGCGTCTAGGTCAACAAGGTGTATCCACCTGGCACCCGAGTCGACGAAGGCTTTGGCTACATCAATCGGAGACCCGTATTCGGTTGCGGATTTCGAGTCGCCCGCGGTTAGTCGAATCGACTTGGCGTCTGCGACATCTATCGCCGGCAGCAACTCGAGCGATTGCCGATTGCTTGTGTGCTCCATCAAAGTGACTTCACCCAATTCTTCAGAAATTTATGCCCAGCATTTTTTGATTTCTCTGGAAGAAACTGCGTTGCAATCAGCGGGCCATTCTCGACGGCAGATACGAAGCTCTCGTTGTTCCTCACCCAACTAACCCTCGGTGCCGTTAGCGGCCCCTGAGCATCAAGAACCCACTGTGAGACAACCAGCTGGTTCTCGAAGAAGAATTCCTGATCGTGAAGGTTGACAAAGAGCTTGGAGTTTTCGTCGGCTTTCACTTTTTGCCAGCCGATAGGTGTTTCGCCGTCGCGAGCAGTCGAAATGCCAGGCCACTGCTGAAACTTCTCGTTATCGACCTTGGCGTTCTCATCGAGTTCAAAAAGCAGATTGAAAGCGTTGCCGATTGCTAGAACTGATTTGCTTGCGATGAGTCGTGAATCAATTAGTTCCGCACCGCGAACCAAGTTGAGTTCACGAGCGACATCAAAAACGGAATCGTGGCTCGGAATAATGAGTCCGTCTGCCGAACTGCACATTGCCCAGTTTGATGTCACATAGACATCTGCTCCGGTTGCAGAAAGCGCTTCGGCTAATTCGCTAGATTGCGCACTGATGTAATCAAGGATGGCGACGATGGGAGTCTCGTCGTTCGACTCATCGCGAATCGGAGAATCATCGAGGTCTGGCACAGGTAAAGGTTACCCAACCCGCCAAGACGACTCTCCGCGCGACCGGAACCAAACAGAGGACTAACTGTTTGGCAGCAGCAACCGCTGACCAGGAGTGACACTGTCAGAGGTGAGTTTGTTGAGTTCGACCAGCTGCGCGATGAAGTCACGCGGGTCTTGATTTGGAGCCTGCTCCGAGGCGATCTTCCAGAGGGTGTCGCCAGACGAAACCGAGTAATAAACCTGCTCGGCCGTGGCGTCATTAGCGCTGGCGACCTGGCCGAAGATGAAGCCAAAGATGGCGAAACCAGCTACGGCGAGGATGCCGATGCGCTGGGCGAAACGGCGGGGGTCTACTAGAACCATGATCATGCCTTTCTTTTCGAACATCTGTTCGAATTAGAACAAGAATACGATAGAACACCGACATCTTGTCAAGTCTTTTTGCGACACTTTCGAAAATTTGTTTGGATATTCGTCAATATTCGAATAAAGTTTCGATAAGAGCAGTAAATCGGCACCCTCCGACATAGCCGTTGGCAGGGCCGAAGCCAAGCATTGAAAGGGGCACCAAATGTCAGATAACAACCGCAGAGCCGAGCACCTGAGCGCCGTGCAGGCCCGCATCCTTGACTACATCATTAGGTTCAAAGACGAGCGCGGCTATGCCCCATCGATGCGCGAAATCGCTGAGAACGTCGAGCTCAAGGCCGTTTCGAGTGTCAGCCACCAACTCAGCCAGCTAGAAAAGGCCGGCTTCATCGACCTGAAAGACGGGCTTGCCCGAGGCATCCAGGTTCTCATCGAGCCAGAAGGCCTAGCAAGAGCAGACAGCGACACCCCAGTTCAGTTCGGCGACGCCGCTCACGTTCCGCTGGTTGGCTCAATTGCCGCCGGTGTGCCGATCACGGCCGAGCAGAACATCAGCGAATACGTTCCGGTGCCACGCGCGCTAACCGGCAAGGGCGATCTTTTCATGCTCGAAATCAAAGGTGACTCGATGATTGACGCATCGATTGTCGAGGGTGACCTGATCGTTTGCCGCCAGCAAAAGACTGCAGAAAACGGTGACATGGTTGCCGCGATGATTGACGGCGAAGCAACCTGCAAGATTTTCAAGCAGCGTGACGGACACACCTGGTTGCTGCCAAGAAATTCAAACTACGAACCAATTCCGGCAGACAACTGCGAGATTCTCGGAAAAGTAGTCACTGTACTCCGCAAGGTCTAAAACTTCTAGCGGCGCTATCGAGAAAACGGCTGCAGCTCTGCGGCAAATTCTGGCGACACCATTGCATAAACGTGGGTGCCATCTTCTTCGTATGTCAATTTTGTGATTCTCGAATTCAGATGCATTCTAGAAACGAGATCTCCGCGATTGTAAGGAATCAAGAGCGAGACCGAAACGTTTGGTTCCGGCAGCAACTTAGCAATTGCTAGTTCAAGCTCGTCAATGCCCTCGCCCGTTCTCGTCGAAACTGCACTCGATTCAGGTTCAAGCCCACGCAGCGCCATTCGCTGAGTTTCATCAACCAAATCGATTTTGTTGAACACAATCAATTCACGGATGTCGCGCGCACCAACTTCGCCGATCACATCGCGAACTGTGGCAATCTGCCCGGCAGGGTCTGGGTGCGATGCATCGACAATGTGCACAACTAGGTCACTGGCAGCAATCTCTTCGAGCGTTGACCGAAACGCCTCGACCAGTTGATGCGGAAGGTTTCGAACGAAACCGACGGTGTCTGCGAACGTGAACGGGCGGCCGTCTGGCGTCTGCGTCTTGCGCACAGTGGGGTCTAGCGTTGCGAAGAGGGCGTTCTCAACCAGCACTCCGGCATGGGTCAGGCGGTTCAATAGCGAAGACTTGCCCGCGTTGGTATAGCCGGCAATGGCCACGCTAGGCACAGCGTTCTTGGTTCGACTCGCGCGCTTGGTATCGCGAGCCGGCTTCATGGCTGCAATCTGCTTGCGAAGCTTCGCGCTGCGAGTGTTGATGCGCCGAACATCGAGTTCCATTTTGGTCTCACCGCGTCCC
>CAZDKF010000002.1:11246-22072 GCA_964505955.1 uncultured Rhodoluna sp.
ATTTAGCAAATAAATAATCCTTTAGCAACTTTTAGTTCAATTTTGGTCTCACCCGGTCCCCTAGAACCCATTCCCACACCGCCCGCAGCCTGACCACCAGCCTGGCGTGACATTGACTCGCCCCAACCTCTCAGTCTCGGCAAAAGGTATTCGAGTTGCGCAAGCTCGACCTGCGCCTTGCCCTCGCGACTCTTGGCGTGCTGAGCAAAAATATCGAGGATAACCGCGGTGCGATCGATGACCTTGGCGTCAATCACGTTCTCGAGTTCACGCCTCTGGCTCGGGGCCAACTCGGTGTCTGCGATAACGGTGTCGGCACCCACCTGCTGCACGAGAAGTTTCAACTCCTGCGCTTTACCTTTTCCGAGGTAGGTTGCCATGTCAGGATGCGTTCTGCGCTGCAAGAGACCGTCAAGAACCTCGGCACCTGCAGTCTCGGCCAAAGCGGCAAGTTCGCGAAGCGAGTTCTCAGCTTCTTGCAGAGTTTGCTGACCCCATAGGCCGATTACGATGACTTTTTCGAGACGAAGCTGTCGGTATTCGACATCGCTGATGTCTTGACGTTCGGTCGATAGACCCGCGACGCGACGAAGTGCCGCGCGCTCTTCGAGCTCGAGCTGATCACCGTCGAAACTCTGATGGCCGTGACTGTCGTCGGCACCGAGAGCAGCGGCTCGCTCACCGCGCTTCAGAATTCGCTCGATAACCTCGGCACCGCGGTCAGTGGATTTTGAATCCGTGTTTTCAGTCATTGCTTCAACCCTAGTTTGGGATAGTGTTTGCTTCATGTCGGGCGAACACTATTTTTCTGAGCAGCCAGCTGGCGAATTCAAAACCAAAACAATCACCACATCAATCGATGGTGAGCGGGTTGAACTCTTCACAGCCGGTTCGGTGTTTAGCCCAGATCACATGGATACCGGCACGGCAATCCTGCTAGAACACGCGGGCCAAGCACCGAACCAGGGCAACCTGCTCGACCTTGGCTGCGGCTGGGGACCAATTGCGCTAACCCTAGCCAAGACCTGCCCGCAGGCAACGGTTTGGGCAATTGACGTGAATGAGCGTTCGCTCGAATTGACTCGAATGAACGCAAAGAAACTTGGCCTAGACAACATCCGTGCGGTTTTGCCGAGCGAAGTACCACAAGACCTGGTCTTTAGTTCAATCTGGTCGAACCCACCAATCAGAATCGGCAAGGATGCGCTGCATGCTCTGCTTAGTGATTGGTTGCCGCGTCTGGATGCTGAGTGCGAGGCCTACCTAGTAGTCTCGAAAGACCTTGGGGCTGATTCACTTCTCAATTGGATGCGGGAATCTTTTGAGCAACTCGCGAGCGAGCGAATCGACACGGCTAAGGGCTTTCGCATTATTCGCAGCGCGCGAATCTAAAGCCAGCCTGCCAAATTAGAGAATCAAAAAGCTAATCAAAGTGTGTCGAGGTCGATTTGACCTTCGAAGCTCAGCACCGCAGCACCGCTCAGCCCAACGTGTTCGCCGTCTTCTGTGGCGAACATGCGCACCCCGAGCGTTCCACCAGGCACAGTAACCTGCCAGGTGTTTGGTGCTCCCGCTCCGGCCCAGTGGCGCGTGGCCAAAGCCGCCGCGCAAATTCCGGTGCCGCAGGAAAGCGTCTCGCCGACGCCGCGCTCAAACACTCGCATCGAGATGTAGCCGACTCCGTTTTTGATCATCGGCTCTTCTGGCACGACAAACTCAACATTTGCGCCAGCCTCTGGCTGGGGCGCGAGCCTTGGTGCATCGTGCAGGTTGAGCGCTTTCAACTCATCCAGGTCGGCAAGTGCCACCACAACGTGAGGGTTGCCCACGCCGATTGATTGACCGGGGCGAGGAACATCAAGATGACCTGCGCGCACCAAAGTGTCGTCTGAGCCGAGTTTCCATCTGCCCATGTCAACTGCAAAACCTGCCATGTTGCGTTGCAGGTCTTTCACACCAGCGCGCGTGGCAATCGAGAGCGTCTGCGAATCTTCAAGGCTGACCAGACCCTTCTCGGTTAGATAGCGAGCGAAAACGCGCGAACCATTGCCACACATTTCGGCTGTCGAACCATCGGCGTTGTAGTAATCCATGAACCAAACCGCTTCGGGTGCGTCTTTCAGCAAATGGGCAACCTCGGAGCTATTCTCGGTTTTCACCACACGGATGAGTCCGTCGGCACCAACGCCGAAGTGGCGGTCACAGATTCGGGCAATCTCTTTTGGGCTCAGTTGCAGTTGACCTTCGGGGTCGAGCACCAGCACGAAGTCGTTGCCGGTTCCGTGTCCCTTGGTGAAGTCGATTAGCCTGCCCATGCCACAAGCCTATTCGCCCAATAGATGCGGGGCGCGGTCAGAAACCAGTTGGCTAACGGCAGCCATCAAATCGGGCTGCTGATAGTCAAACCAGTTGATTCTCTCGTCTCGCCTAAACCAAGACATTTGGCGACGTGCGTAGCGTTGAGTCAGCTGAGTGGTTTGGGCGATGGCCTCTTGCTCAGAGATAAGCCCATCGAGTTGCGAGAGCGCTTGCGCGTAACCAATTGCCCTAGACGATGTTTTGCCTTCACGGATGCCGGCCTCGATCAGCGACTCAACTTCTGCAACAAGACCCTGGCTCCACATGTCTTCGACTCGCTTCGCAAGCCGATCTACCAGGTGTGCTCGATCTGAGTTGAGACCGATCTCAAGCACTGGTTGCCATGATTCGGTTTCATCTGGCAGGGCCGCGCTGAAGGGTTCACCTGTGAGCAGAAGTATCTCGAGAGCGCGAACAACGCGACGCGAATTTTCTGGGTCAATTCTCGATGCGGCAATGGGGTCAAGCGCCGCAATGCGTCGATGCATTGCATGCGAGCCGTGTGTCTCTAGTTCGACTTCGAGCTGCTGACGCAACTCGGCGTCACGCTCGGGAAACTCGAATGTGTTTAGCGCGGCTGCGATGTAAAGCATCGAACCGCCGACAAGAATCGGAGTAATTGATTGCGATTGCAACTGTTCGATTATCGGTCGCACCTGTTGTTGATATTCTGCTGCGGTCGACTCATCACGAATTTCTAAGACATCGATCATGTGGTGTCTTATGCCACGGCGTTCTTCTTCTGAAAGCTTTGCCGTGCCGATGTTCATTCCCCGATAGAACTGCATCGAATCGCTATTGATTATCTCGGCGCGACCACCGCGAGCAATAATCTTCTCTGCGAGTTGCAAGCCGAGTTCCGATTTGCCCGAACCGGTTGGCCCGACGACAGCAACCAAATTGATTGCCGACACCATCAGGCCTTTTCGTGCTTGGGCTTCGCCGAGAGTGTCAGCGCAACCTTCGCGCTCGAGTCTTTTGCGCCCGTTTCGGGCACGGCACATGATGCCGCCTCGGCTCTATCCCAGGCATCGCCTGCAATGGTCTTGCGCACGCTGAATACTCCGTCGTCTTTGAGGTCGGCAATCAGGTGATACGGGGCTGCCTCGGTAATCGTGCAGGTAACAAGGTCACCCGGTCTTGGCAGCTCATGCCCCTTTGGCACCTCGAAGTGAACCAGCCTGAAGTCTCGAGCTCGCCCCGAGATTCTGTTGGTGCGGTCGTCTTTGCGACCGTCGTTGGCAACCAAAACCTCAACGGTGCGCCCGATTTGTGCCTGGTTCTCTTCTAGAGCTAGGCGGTTGACCACCGATAGCAAACGCTCGTAGCGCTCTTGAACTACAACTTTCGGCACCTGATCTGGCAAGTCGGCCGCAGGCGTTCCAGGTCGCTTGGAGTACTGGAAGGTGTAGGCAACTGCAAATCGAGCCGCCTCGACAACGCGAATTGTCTCTTGAAAGTCTTCCTCGGTCTCACCCGGAAAGCCGACGATTATGTCGGTGCTGATCGACGCGTGTGGCATTGCGATTCTCACCCTGTCGAGAATGCCGAGATACTTGTCGCTGCGATAGCTGCGACGCATGTCTTTGAGAACCTTGTCGCTGCCAGACTGAAGCGGCATGTGCAACTGCGGCATCACGTTTGGGGTTTCGGCCATGGCCTCAATTACGTCATCGGTGAAGGCCGCCGGATGTGGCGAGGTGAATCTAACCCGCTCAAGACCTTCGATTTCGCCACATGCTCGAAGCAGTTTCGCAAAGGCACCCTTATCGCCAAACTCAACACCGTAGGTGTTGACGTTCTGACCCAAGAGCGTAACCTCGATCACTCCCTCAGCAACGAGAGCACGAATCTCAGCAAGGATGTCTTCTGGGCTGCGATCGCGCTCTTTGCCGCGCAGCGCTGGCACGATGCAAAATGTGCAGGTGTTATTGCAGCCAACCGAGATGCTGACCCAGGCCGAGAAGGTTGAATCGCGCTTGGCAGGAAGGCTGCTAGGAAATGTCTCTAGCGCTTCCACGATTTCGATTTGCGCCTCGTTATTGTGGCGAGCACGTTCGAGCAGGGCGGGCAGAGACGAAATATTGTGAGTGCCGAAAACCACATCGACCCAAGGGGCCTTTGCCACAATCGTGTCTCGATCCTTCTGGGCAAGGCAGCCACCGACGGCAATCTGGAGAGCAGGGTTTTCTTGCTTCTTCTCAAAAAGAATGCCCAGGTTACCGTAAAGCTTGTTGTCAGCGTTCTCTCGAACAGCACAGGTGTTGAAGACGACCACGTCTGACTCGCCGGTGGCACCGGCAATGTAACCGGCTGACTCGAGCAGGCCTGAAAGGCGCTCGGAATCGTGCACGTTCATTTGGCAGCCAAATGTTCGTACCTCGTAGGTGCGGGTTAGTGTTTGAGTCATCAATCAGATTTTACCCCTGCAAGTCAACTTGTGACCTGAAAAGATTGCCGCCTGTGAACTATGAAGCGGTATTGAGGCCCAGTTCGGCTTGCTTAAAAGCAGCGATTACGATCGACGACGAATAACCCTTGCGAGCAAGGTAGCTGTTTAATCTTCTTTGGCGAACAGCGTATTCAAGGTTTGCCATGCGCACGATGCGTTTGTTAGCGAGCTCGAGAGCCATGGCGAATTCATCTTCAACGGTGATTGCATCGGTAACTTGTTCAACAATCGCAGCCTCGACACCCTTTTGGCTAAGTTCACGCTTGATTGCCGACTTGGCAAGGCCCTTAAACTTCTGACGGGAATTCACAACGGTCTCTGCGTAAGAGACGTCGTCTATGAGTCCTACCTCAATAAATCTCTCGATTACCGAATCAGCGATTTCGCGGTCGATCTCACGTTTCTCAAGAATCTGCCTCAAGGTATGGGCCGATTTGGCACCACGTGCAAGTTGGTAAAGCAAAACGTTTCGAGCTCGCTGCTCTTGACGCTCCGGAGAAAGCTTGCGGGGTGCCTCGCCAGTTTCAGAGTTAGACGCTTGTCTCTTCTTGAAACCGGCGGGAGCACCCCGACGATTTGAAATCATTTTCTTAGCTTGCGCTGGCTGCCTTTGCAGGCTTTTCAACGACTTCGGCAACAACCTCTGGCTCTTCGGCAGGAAGGTCTGCTACGGCCTTAGGAACACCGATGCCAAGCTTCTGCTTGATCTTCTTTTCGATCTCATCGGCAACCTCTGGGTTAGATAGCAAGTAGTTGCGAGAGTTCTCTTTGCCCTGGCCAAGCTGCTCGCCCTCGTAGGTATACCAAGCACCAGACTTCTTGACGATGTCTTGATCTACACCAAAGTCAAGCAGCGAACCTTCACGTGAAATTCCGACACCGTAGATGATGTCGAACTCCGCTTGCTTGAATGGCGAAGCCATCTTGTTCTTTACTACCTTCACACGGGTGCGGTTTCCGACGGCCTCTGTGCCGTCTTTCAAGGTTTCGATGCGACGAATGTCTAGTCGAACCGACGCGTAGAACTTAAGCGCCTTACCACCGGCGGTTGTCTCTGGGCTTCCGAAGAAGACGCCAATCTTTTCGCGCAGCTGGTTGATAAAGATCATGGTGGTGCCGGTTGTGCTTAGCGCACCGGTTAGCTTTCGAAGCGCCTGTGACATTAGTCGAGCCTGAAGACCAACGTGAGCGTCACCCATCTCGCCTTCGATTTCTGCTCTTGGCACAAGTGCTGCAACCGAGTCGATGACAATGACGTCAATCGAACCAGAACGGATCAGCATGTCTGCAATTTCAAGAGCCTGCTCACCGGTGTCTGGCTGGCTTACGAGAAGTTCGTCGATGTTGACACCGAGGGCTTGAGCGTAAACCGGGTCTAGAGCGTGCTCAGCGTCGATGAACGCGGCGGTTCCGCCGTTCTTCTGAGCGTTTGCGATTGCGTGAAGCGCAACCGTGGTCTTACCTGAAGACTCTGGACCGTAAATCTCAACGATTCGGCCTTTTGGAAGACCGCCTATGCCGAGAGCAACGTCAAGTGCAATTGAACCGGTCGAGATAACTTCTACCGGGGCGCGCTCGTCTGAACCGAGTCGCATGATGGAGCCTTTGCCGAACTGGCGGTCGATTTGGGCTAGCGCTGTATCGAGGGCCTTTTCGCGATCTGATGGTGATGGCATTTGAGCTTCTTTCTGACTGCTTCTGTTTCAACTGACACTAGATGTGACATCGGACATTTACTCGGTCATCGCGGTTTCTGTTGATAAACACCCTCAAAAAACGCTTGTTAGCAGGTTAGCACTATTCGAACAGATTTTCGAACAATATTTCGTTTGGCGTGTCGTTATTTCGTCTTTTTGTTCTTAGTTGGCTTGCCGTGCCAGCGCTCTTTTGGAACCCCCGAAGCGACGCAGATGGCCTGCCAGACATCCTTGGGATCTTCGCCATCATCTAGGCACTTCTGGCCGGTGCGGTCGGCTAGGGGCTGCAGAACCAGGTCTTTGAGCAGAACCGTGGCATAAGCCTCGCCGAACTCTTCGTTCATAAGCTCTTGAAACTGGCTAAGCCTCACGCTGGCTGAAGCCTGTTATTTGGCCGACTGGCTGGCGGTGCTGCCGCTAGAGGTGCCAAGCAGGAAGGCGTCGAACTCGTCTAGCTCGACATTGGCGAACTTGTGTTCTTCAATGCGCTCGGCGAAGGTGTCAGGCACCAAGTCTGGAACCGTGACTCCCTCAAGGATGGCGAGGCGATCGCTGACTTCACGCAAAATGACTGAAACAGGGGTGTCTAGGGCGTCAGCCAAAGAAGCCAGAATCTCTGAAGATGCTTCTTTCTGACCGCGCTCGACCTCGCTCAAATAGCCGAGGGCAACGTTTGCTCGCGCCGCTACCTGGCGCAGCGTTTGACCCTTCTGGGTGCGGAAATCGCGCAAAACGTCGCCGATTTCTTGACGAATCAGTGCCATCTGGGCCTCCTTAGAAAATCAACTTACCCTGTACCTACGACAAAGTTAGACAAACTGGCTGAAAGTTGCCTGACTATCGCTCAACTACAAACAAAAAAGACGGCCCGGTTAGTCCCGGCTAGTCGATTTTTTGTAATTCGCTCTGCAGCAAATGGGCAGCCGCTTCTGCGGCGGCCTCACGAACCTGGTTGCGCCCGCCCGCCAGGTTCAACTGCAGACACTGAGCGGCACGGCCGGGTAACTGCACAGCCACAAACACTAATCCCGCAGGTTTTGCCTTTGAGCCACCAGATACCGCGGTGTCATCGGCTGGGCTGGCCATGCCGGTCGTTGCCAGGGAAACGATCTTTTCTTCGGGGGTGCCGGATTTTCCCGAGAAGAGCGAGGTTGCGCCAGCGGCCATCGCGATTGCCACCTCTGAACTCACCGCTCCCCTTTGCTCAAGCAACTGCGAAGAAACGCCGAGCAGATTTTGCTTCACTGAGTCTTGATAGGCAATTACCGAACCAAGATAGACGCTCGACGCTCCGGTAACCGAAACAAAATTTGAACTGAGCAGACCGCCTGTTAGCGATTCGGCAATTGCGAGCTTGTATTGGTGTGCTTCGAGATCGAGTAGCAGTTGTTCAAAGAGAGCGTTGCTCATTTGCGCAGCTTCATCTCGGCATCGATGTATTGCACGGCCGTGATGATTGTGACAATCAACGCAAAATAAATCAGAACCATCTCAACAGGGATTAGCCACGGTAGGTAGTAATCGAGTGGCGAAAGCAAGAAGCCGACTGCAATTGCCTGCATCACTGTCTTGAATTTTCCGCCCGGCGAAGCAGCCAAGACACGTCGCTTAGACAACACGAGTCGATAGATGGTTATTGCAAATTCGCGAAACAAGATTGCACCGGTTATGTACCAGCTAAGTTCGCCCAGAATCGAAAGGGAAATCAACGCACCGCCGATGAGCGCTTTGTCGGCAATTGGATCGAGAAGCTTGCCTAAGTTGGTTACCAGGTTTCGCTTGCGGGCAATTGCACCATCGATGCCATCGGTTGAGATAGCGATAACAAAAATAGCGACCACAAACCAGCGCTCTATTGTGTTCTTTTCAGGAGAAACAAAAAGCAATGTGATGAAGACCGGAACCAGCAGGATTCGCAAGAGCGTGATGCTGTTTGGAAGGTTCAGGCCGACCGCCACTATTTTCTGCCCGTCAACTGCCAGGCGTCTTCATCGCCGTCATCATCGTCGTCGTTTGCGCGCGGAATGAAATCGGCTGGGTTGCCGGCGGCCAGGGATTCAAAACCCTGACTCTCCGCCTCGATCTCGCGGGCCGCCTCGGCAACCGCTGGAGCGGTCTTTGCGCCACGCTCGCCACGCAGCTGAGCCAAGACCATTGCCAAGTCTTCTGGGCGAACCAAGACGTCGCGCGCTTTTGAACCTTCGCTAGGACCAACTATGTTGCGCGATTCGAGCAGGTCCATCAAACGTCCGGCTTTGGCAAAACCAACGCGCAACTTGCGCTGAAGCATCGAGGTTGAGCCGAATTGCGAATTGATGATGAGTTCGGCAGCTTGCAAGAGACCTTCTAGATCGTCGCCGATGTCGGCATCGACTACGGCCGAGGTCTTGACCTCGTTTACATCTTCGCGATACTCGGGCTTCATCTGCATCTTGACGTGGTCAACGACCCTCTGCAACTCGCTCTCGGCTAGCCAGGCACCCTGCACACGGATTGGCTTGTTGGTGCCCATAGGCGAGAAGAGTGCGTCGCCCTGACCGACGAGCTTCTCAGCACCTGCTTGATCGAGAATTACTCGCGAATCGGTGATTGAAGACACTGAGAAAGCTAGACGGCTAGGCACGTTTGCCTTGATCAATCCAGTGACAACGTCGACAGAGGGTCGCTGGGTTGCCAGAATCAGGTGGATTCCAGAGGCACGTGCCAACTGAGTGATGCGAACAATCGAGTCTTCGACGTCGCGTGGCGCAACAATCATTAGGTCGGCCAACTCATCGACCACAACGAGCAGGTAGGGGTACGGTTGAAGCTTTCGTTCGCTGCCTTCGGGCAATTTCACTTCGCCGGCAACAATTGCACGGTTGAAATCGTCAATGTGTTTGAAGCCAAACGAAGCCAGGTCGTCGTAGCGCGAATCCATTTCTCGAACGACCCACTGAAGGATCTCGGCCGCTTTTTTAGCATCCGTGACAATCGGTGTGATGAGGTGCGGCACACCCTGATAGGCGGCGAGCTCAACACGCTTAGGGTCTACCAAGATCATGCGAACCTCGGCCGGCTTGGCACGCATCAAAATCGACGTGATCATGGCATTGATGAAACTCGATTTACCGGCACCGGTTGCACCGGCAACAAGCAAGTGCGGCATCTTGGCTAGGTTGGCAACGACATAGCCGCCCTCAACATCTTTTCCGACTCCGATCGTGAGCGGGTGCAGACTTTGCTTCGCGACCTGAGAGCGAAGAACGTCACCGAGCGAAACAATCTCGCGATCGGTGTTTGGAATCTCGATTCCGACTGTCGACTTGCCGGGAATCGGCGCAAGTATGCGAACTTCATTGCTGGCGACCGCATAAGAGATGTTGTTGGTTAGCCGAGTTACCGCCTCAACCTTGACCCCCGAAGCCAGCTCTACCTCGTAGCGAGTCACGGTTGGGCCGCGAGAAAAACCGACAACGGTTGCAGAAATATCAAACTCTTTGAAGACGCTGTCGATTGCAGCCACAATTGCATCGTTTGCCGCGGTCTTGGCTTTCGGCGGCGTACCCGGAGTTAGCAGATCGTTTGATGGCAGAACATAGGGCCTAAGCCGCATCGGCTTGGCCGGTTCGGGCTTGACTGCAGACTGAGTAGCCGGCTCATCTGACTCTGAAATCAAATCGATCGGTTCGGTCTTAGGTTCGACTTCATTTGCTGGCGAAGCTGTATCTACCGATGGAACATCGGTCTCTTCTGGCTGACCAAAAATCTCTTCGAGAGTTGCTTCTTCTTCGCTAACTCCGTCTTCAGTGAGAACGGCTTTTTCAAATGCACCTTCAGCATCTTTTCCACGACGCCACCATGGCACCTTTGTGCCGTCGAACGCCTCTGGCAATTCGTCTTCTTCGATCTCTGCTTCGGGCTTCTGTCTAGCCTCACCAAAGAGGTACTGCTTTAGCTCACGCAATCGCTCTGGAATTCTGGTTGGCGAGGTCTTGCTCATTATGAGCATCGAGCCGATAGCGATGAGCGCCATCACCGGCACCGCACCCCAAACCGTGATGGTGTTCAAAAACGGCCATGAAATTAGCCAGCCGAATAGGCCACCGTTGTAAGCCAGTTTCCACTCGCCATCGCTCGGAACGGGCTGACTGCCGAGGAGGTGAAAGAAACCGCTGATCGAGACGAGCAGCAAGAACAAGCCAATGCCGATTCGGCCGTTGTCTTTTGTGGTCGACGGATGCCGCATCAGATAGAGGGCGAAGACCACCATGACCACCGGCAGCGCTAGGGCAAGTTTGCCAAAGAGCAGGCCGAACGTGACAACGTGCAGCCCAAGC
>CAZDKF010000002.1:22082-22931 GCA_964505955.1 uncultured Rhodoluna sp.
CCGGCAATGCCGAGCAAAAACATAAAGAAGGGGATGCCGTCTCGGCGGTCTTCTTTCGCAATCTGGTCGGGGCTGAGTGCCCGAGCGGCTGCCCCGACCGAGTGGGCCAAGACCATGTAAATTCTGGTGGCTAGGTTCTGCGGGTTGCCTCCGCTTGCCGGCCTGCGGGTTCGGCTCGCGCTCGGGCGAGTCGAACTTTTTGGGGCGGGTTTGCGTGTAGCCATGCCACAAACTTTAACAGCGACCCTAGACAAAGTGAGGGAGGCAGGCCCGCTAGTCGAGAAAGGCCTCTCGAGACGCCAGTCGGCTAGTCGACGATAACCACCGGAATGATCATGGGCCTGCGCCTGTGAGCCTTGTTCACCCAGGTGCCAATTGTGCGTCGAATGACCTGCTGCATCGCATAGCTATCACGGATGCCTTCGGCGGCAGCCTGGGCAAGCGCGAGGGCAATCTGCGGCTTGACGTCGTCAAAGACGTGGTCTTCTTCGGCAAAAGCCCTGGCGCGAATCTCTGGGCCGACCTTGATTCGTCCGGTTGCGCCGTCGATTGTGCAGAAGATTGAGATGAAGCCCTCTTCGGCTAGCGTGCGGCGGTCTTTCAGGTCTTCCTCGGTGATTTTGCCAACGGTTTTGCCGTCAACGAAGAGCAGCCCGCACTCAACCGCGCCAACTACCTCGGCGATGCCGTCGGCAAGGTCAACCACCCAACCGTCTTCGGTAATCAAGACGCGCTCGTGCGGAATGCCGGTTTGCTCGGCTAACTTGCCGTTGGCAATTAGGTGACGATATTCGCCGTGCACCGGCATGACGTTCTTGGGCTTCAAGATGTTGTAGCAGTAGAGCAACT
>CAZDKF010000003.1:0-22349 GCA_964505955.1 uncultured Rhodoluna sp.
ACCGACGACCCACGGATTAAAAGTCCGTTGCTCTAACCAACTGAGCTAGAGGCCCTTGAACTTGCCCATTCTAACAGGCAAGGTGCTTGCAATCGGTGGGGCATTATTGACCCATGGCCATGTTTTCAGAAGCACCGCGTGAGTTCACCGCGAGCGACATCCCTGCACCTCAAATAGTCGACCCAAAAAGTGTTCCGAGTTATCGCTGGGGCTTCATCGGCGCTGGTGACATTGCCGAAGTTATGGCAGCCGCGCTCGCGAAGCACACCAACCAGCGAGTAGTAGCTGTCGGCTCGCAGACGCCAGGCAAGGGCAAGGCATTCGCCGAGCGATTCGGCATCGAGCGTCACTACGACAACTACGCAGACCTGGCGAACGATCCAGAGGTCGACATTGTTTATGTTGCTACTCTTCCGCACACTCACCTGGCCGACGCACGTCATGCAATTCGCGCCGGCAAACACGTGTTAATCGAGAAGCCTTCGACAATGACCGCCAAAGACACCGAGACACTTTATTCAGAAGCGAAAGCTGCCGGTGTTCTTGCGATGGAAGCGATGTGGAGCAGGTACCTGCCGCAAGCTTCGATCATTCGACAGCTGCTGGCTGCTGGCACGCTTGGTGAAATCACAATGCTGCAGTCAGACTTCGGTCAAGACAATCGTGAAATCGCACGACTCTGGATGAAAGATTCTTCAATCGTCTTGGACATGGGTATCTACCCGATTTCGTTCGCGCAGATGGTTCTCGGTTCGCCTTCGAGAATCATCGCCGGCGGAAAGATGCACAACGAAAACGTTGAGGCCATGGCCGCGGCGATTCTCGAATACGACTCAGGCGCGCGAGCCGTGTTGGCAACTTCGGGGCATTCGCATATTCCGACCATCGCATCGATAACGGGTGACGCTGGTGTTCTCACCTTGGATGGGCCGTTCTTCATTCCGACCTCGCTCGAACTTCGCCCAGCGTTGTTCAACTCTCACGGCCCGCGCTGGAGCGATGAAACGGGTGTGGTTGCGCACGAGGGGTTGAGCTATCAGGCAACTTACATGGCCAAGTTCATCAGCGAGGGTTTGCTCGAGTCGCCGCTGCACACGCATGCCGAAGTTGTCGAGGGCATTCGAATCGGCGAGGAGATTCGGCGCCAGGTTGGTGTGGTTTACCCCTAGAGGGCTTTAGATTTGCGGCTCGGCCATTCGACCAGCAGCATCGCCGAAACCATCAAGGCTCCGCCGAGCAGGGTCTGCAGGGTGAGAATCTCTTGGCCTACGGCCACCGAGATCGCGGCCGCAAAGACGACCTCAGAGGTGAGAATGATTGCCACGCGAGAGGCATCCATGATGCCCTGCGCCCAGGTTTGAACGAAGAACGCGAAGGCCGTCGCGAGCACAGCGGTGAACAGAACGGCAAACCAGACATCATCGGTTGGTGGTGCCTGATAGCCGTCGCCGAGGGCTCCGATCCAGCAAACCACTCCGGCAAAGCCGAGCTGCACGACAGTCAGGGCATATGCGTCTCTGCCCGGGCTCCAGTTTCCGAGGCCAACTATGTGGGCGGCAAAAAGAATTGCGCAGATTACGCCCCAAATTTGCCCCACTTCAATCGATAGGCCGGTGATTGAGATTAGAGCGAGACCCGCAGTTGCAAGTGCGACCGCAGCCCAAACCTTGCGAGCAACCTTCTGCCGGAATGCCAACCAAGCAAACAGCGGTGTCAGCACAACATATAGCCCGGTTAGAAATCCGGTAATTGCTGCCGTGGTTTCTTGCAACGCAATCGTTTGCGTGATGTAGCCGGCTCCGAGAATAACTCCGAGCGGTGCGCCCACTTTGAACATGTCGAGTCGAATCAGTTTTAGCACGCTGGGGCGAAGCAGAATCATTACGAGAACGGCAATTGAGAATCGAGTTGCCAAAAAGTCAAATATCGGTTGCTTCTCGATTGCGGGTTTCATCAAAACAAAAGCAGCACCCCACATCATGGCAACTGAAATCAGCGCGGGTGCGGCAATTAGGGGTGTCTTTTTCAATTGCAGAATCTAACTAGCGCTTGCCGAGCGCGGCGTTCTTGGCCATAGACGGAAACACTAATCCGTGCATTGGAAAAACCGCTGCCCAGTAGAGGTGACCCCAGAGGCCACGTGGCATGTAGAGTGCGCGCTGAACAACTGTGCATCCCTCTGAGTCTTCGTTTGGAATCACAGTCCACTCGAGCCATGCGCGACCGGGCATCTTCATTTCTGCGCGAAGGCGAAGCAGGTTTGGTCGAATAATTTCCTCAACCCGCCAAAAGTCGAGCGCTTCGCCAACGACGAGGTGATCCGGGTCGCGACGACCGCGGCGCAAGCCAACGCCGCCCACGAGCCTGTCCATCAGGCCGCGCAACTGCCACGCCCAAGTTGCCGTCGAGTATCCGTGATCGCCACCGATGCCCTCAATGCGGGCAAAGACGGTCTCGGCTGAGTCTTTGGTCTTTACGGTTCTTACGTCTGTGTAGAGGCTGCCACCAGCCCAATCTGGGTCGGTTGGCAGCGAGTCGGATGGTGCGTAGGGCACCGAGGCATCTGTCCAGCGGGTCTGTACATTTGAGGTCTTTAGACGGGTCAGCGCTAGCTGCACGGCCGTCTTGAACGAGGTGAGGCCGCTAGGTGGGTCGGGAATCAGTTTTCGAATTTCGGTGTTGTCGGCAATCACATCGTTCTTGAGGCTGTCGACGAGCCTGCGAGCCAGTTGGAATGGCACCGGAGTCACGAGGCCAACCCAGCCGCTCGATAGGCGAGGGGTGAGCACTGGAATCGGAATGATGATTCGACGACGCAAACCGGCAGCTTCGGCATACTGCTGCATCATTTCGGCGTAGGTAAACAGGTCAGGGCCGGCAACATCGAATGCACCGGTGATCTTTTTGTCGATTGCGGCCGCGCCAACCAGGTAGCGAAGAATATCGCGAATTGCGATTGGCTGAATTTTGTTGAGCACCCACTTGGGTGTGGTCATAATCGGAAGACGTTCGGTCAGGTTGCGCAGCATCTCGAAAGACGCAGAACCAGAACCGATCACAACTCCGGCGCGCAATTCAATTGTCGGCACACCAGAGTTGCGAAGAATCTCGCCGGTCAGCGCGCGCGATGCAAGGTGGGGTGAAAGTTCTTGACCGGCGGTAATGATTCCGCCGAGGTAAATAATTCGCTTAACCTTGTTGGCAACCGAGGCAGCCGCAAACTTTTCGGCAAGCACCTTTTCTTCGTTGACAAAGTCTTCCACCAGGTTGAGCGCGTGCAACATGTAGTAAGCAACGTCTACCGACTTGAGGGCCTTATCAAGCGCAACGACATCGTTGGCATCGCCTTCGACAACTTCGACTTTTGAAATCCACGGATAATCGCGCAAGCGTTCGGCTTGTCTGGCAAATACGCGCACTCGGTAACCCACATCGAGCAGATGAGTGACCAAACGTCCACCGATGTAGCCGGTAGCGCCGGTGACTAGAACCAGAGCGGGCTTGCCAGTGCGAGTCTTGAGTGTCTTTAGACCTTCGGTAATCTCGCTCATGGCTCTAGTCTGCTACCAAAATCGATTCTTGAAGTTCAACCGCAACCACCCTCGGTCTCTTGCCGGTGCGGTTGAGGTGCACGACCAGCATCTGGCCGGGGCGCAAACCTGTTGCCGCATTAATCTCGCGCTTGAGGTCGGCTGGTGCGCAGGCTGCGATGGTCTTGAGAATCGTCGGTAGCGAAGGCCTGTGCGAGCAGACCACGGTTGCCTTATTCGACTCGAGCAGGTCTTCAATAACGTTGCTGGTTCGGGCTGGGCGCTTGGCATTGCCGAGCTCGCTCAGCTGAGATCGCTCGACCAGCGTTGCCTTGCGTTTTGCGGCAAAAGGGTGAACAGTGTCACGGCAGCGCTTCCAGGGGCTGGTAACCACTCGTCTGACCCCGAAAGCGGTCAGCGGCTTGATCAAGGCTTTCGCCTGCTGTTTGCCAAAGTCGTGCAGCGGGCGCTTGCCGTCGTCAACGACCTTGCCGCCTTTCCAATCGGATCTGGCCATCGCCTTGGCATGCCGAAGCACGATTAGCGGCTTGGTGTCGAGCAAACCGCGATCGAAGAGATCGAGCAAGGCGGTGAGCGGCTGCTCGTCGAACTCGTAACTAAGAAGTTTTGCGGCCTGCTGAGGGGTCTTCCAGTCGACTTTCGCAACCTCTTCACTCGGTTTGAACTTGCTCTCGGCAAGAGCCTTGTCGCTTACCTTGGCAGCCCAGTAGTGAACCTGCTTTTTGTCGCCGTTAGGCAATTTGTAGTTAATCTCAGCGAGGTAGGTTCCGAGCGCAACACGCAATCCGGTCTCTTCGCGAATTTCACGAACCGCGGCTTCGGCAACTGTTTCACCCTTGTCGACTTTGCCTTTCGGCCAGCTCCAGTCGTCGTAGCGAGAGCGGTGAATAATCGCTAACTTGAGCTCGCCTTTTTCTAGGCGCCACAGAATGGCGCCCGCTGCTACAACTGTCATCGCGCGTTACGCCTCGAGTGCACAACTCTCATGAGCTGATCTTGAACATCAACGAGTCGCTGCCCGTTCTCGTCATACTGGTGTCTCTGCCATTTGCCGGAAGAAGCCAAGCTCCACGATGCCGACTGCGGCGACATCGCTAGGTCGAACAAATCATTGATCTCACGGATGTGATCTGGCTGCACGAGTCGCACCAGTGCCTCAACTCTGCGGTCAAGGTTTCGGTGCATCATGTCTGCCGAGCCGATGTAAACCGCCGGGTCACCACCACCCTTGGATGCGAATGCGCGCGAGTGCGCGAGGTAGCGACCGAGAACCGAGCGAACTCTAATATTCTCGCTAAGCCCTTCGACGCCAGGTTTCAGCGCACACATTCCTCGAACCAAAATCTCAACCTCAACGCCGTTCTGAGATGCAACGTAAAGAGCGTCGATTATCTTTTCGTCAACGAGGGAGTTGACCTTGATGCGCACGCGTGCATCCTTGCCCTGTTTCTTGAATTCGATCTCTTTGTTGATCAGGTCGATAAGTCCGTCGCGAACACCGTTCGGCGATACCAAGAGGGTTCTGAACGAGGCGTCGGGGGCATAGCCCGAGAGCTGGTTGAAGAGGCGGGTGAGGTCTTCGCCAACGGCCTCGCGCGAGGTGAGCAGGCCGTAGTCTTCGTAGAAACGCGCGGTCTTGGGGTTGTAGTTTCCGGTGCCGATGTGGCAGTAGCGGCGAAGCGCGCTGCCCTCTTGGCGAATAACGAGCGCCAGTTTGCAGTGAGTCTTGAGCCCAACGATGCCGTAAACAACGTGAACGCCGGCCTGCTCGAGCTTGCGAGCCCAGGTGATGTTGGCCTGCTCGTCGAAGCGAGCCTTGATCTCAACCAACGCCAAGACCTGCTTGCCAGCCTCAGCCGCATCGATCAGCGCGTCGACGATTGGGCTGTCACCGCTTGTGCGATAAAGGGTCTGCTTGATTGCAAGCACGTTTGGGTCGGCCGCTGCCGCTCGCAAGAATGCGACAACCGATGTCGTGAACGACTCGTATGGGTGGTGCACCAAAATCTCGCGCTGCCTGATGGCCGCAAAGATGTCGATCTTCTCGTCTTCGCCAGCGTGCAGGTAGCGGTTGGTAATTCTCGGATGAATCGGGTAGCGCAATTCTGGACGGTTCAAGAATGCAATTTCGCTTAGGCCGGTTAGGTCTAGTGGCGAAGGTAACTGGTAGACATCTTCGTCTGTGATGTCGAGCTCGTGCATGAGCAGGTCTAGCACTTCTGGGTTGATGTCACTCGCAACTTCGAGTCGAACCGGTGGGCCGAAACGTCTGCGCAGCAATTCTTTTTCGAGGGCGATCAGAAGGTTTTCGCCTTCGTCATCATCAACATCTAAATCTTCGTTTCGTGTGACGCGGAATGCGTGTTGCTGAACAACCTGCATGCCCGGAAATAGCAGACCCAAAAACTCACCGATGATTTCTTCGAGCTGCACATACTTTACATCGTGCGAAGATGGCGAACCTGGAACCCTAACGAATCTCGGAAGCAGTGGTGGCACCTTCACACGCGCAAAGTGCTCGGTCTCTTGCTGTTCGTTTCGAACCACCACAGCAAGGTTCAGCGACAACCCTGAGATGTAAGGAAACGGATGTGCCGGATCAACCGCAAGGGGAGTTAGAACAGGGAAAATCTGCTTCTGAAAATATGAGTGCAGTGCCGACTTCTCTTGCTCTTCTAGTTCGCGCCACTTCACCAAGCGAATTCCATTGGCGCGAAGCGCTGGCTCGATCTCGTCTCTGAAAAGATGCGCGTGACGCAACTGAAGCCTGTGCGCTTCTTCGCTGATGCTGGTCAGCACCTCTGCGGGTTCGAGGCCAGATGCCGAGTTCACTGCCAGGCCGGTGGCGATGCGGCGCTTCAGGCCAGCCACGCGCACCATGAAGAACTCATCGAGGTTCGAGGCAAAAATGCTCAAAAAGTTAACTCGCTCTAGCAGATACATGTCTGGGTCTTCTGCGAGCTCTAGAACGCGCTGGTTGAAGGCAAGCCAGCTAAGTTCGCGGTCTAGGTAGCGGTCTGAGGGTAGGCCGTTCGAGTCATCAATGAGATGAATCGCCATGGTTTCGTCAGACATAAGTGCAAGTCTGCCACGAATGGCTTAACGGTTGGTAGCCGAGAAATTATCTTCGGGTGATGGGGCGAAGCGGTAGCCCACGTTGTGCACAGTGCCGATAAGCGATTCGAGGTCGCCCAGCTTGGCGCGCAAGCGCCTGATGTGAACGTCAACGGTTCTGGTGCCGCCGAAGTAGTCATAGCCCCAAACCTCGCTGAGCAACTGGTCGCGAGTGAATACTCTGCCCGGATGCTGTGCCAGAAATTTGAGCAGCGCGAATTCTTTGAAGGTTAGATCGAGCGGTTTACCGTGAACGCGAGCCGTATAGCTAGCCTCATCGATGCTGATGCCAGACGTTTGAATCTGCTCGCTCGCTCTGCCTTCGTTTTGACGAGATAGCGCCAAACGAATTCGGGCATCAATTTCTGCAGGTCCTGCTGTGTCGAGAATTATGTCTGCGATTCCCCATTCAGACGATATGCCTGCTAGCCCGCCCTCGGTAACCACCGCAAGAAGAGGTGTGCTCAAACCGGTGGTGTTTAGAAGTCGCGCGATAGATTTTGCGGCAGCGAGGTTGTGTCGCGCATCCAAGAAAATAAGGTCTGCACTCGGCGCATTAACCAGGCTTGCTGGCTCGGCGGGGATTGCGCGAAATTTGTGGCCAAGCAGTTGCAGGGCGGGCAGAACTTCTGTGTCGGCCGAGGCCGTCAAGATCAGAAGTTGGGCCATTTCTCTCCAAACTGGTGTCTCAAGCATAGCCAAGTGATTAGCGGGCTTAAGGCATGATTGAAGAGTGAAGCAGAACTGGCTAGAAATCATCTTGATTTGGCTCGCGGTTGCCATCTTGACGGTGGTGCTGGTGAGCCAGGTTTCTCGAGCCGAAATTCTCGCGCCCTTCGCAGCTATTCTTGCCGGCTCGCTGGCCTTCGTTTCGATGATTCAACTCTTCAGAGCAGAGCCCAAGGGCTTCGTTCGCCGACTGGTCTATGTTGGCGGCGGCAGTTACCTGATTCTCACCCTCGCCACTGCCTTCGTCTGGTTGCGAGGTTAGAATTAAGCCATGAAGCTAGCGCTCGAAATCTTCTTTACCGGACTCCTCGTTCTTGCATCCTTGGCCATCGCTGGTGTCTCAGCTCTTGTGCTTTACAAGCTCTTCAAGGGTCAGAAGTAGTTGTTCGTTCTTCCAGAAGGCCTTCCTCTGGAACTCACACCCTTTGCCTTTCTAGTTGGCAAGTGGGAGGGAACCGGGGTCATCAGCTTTAAAGCCGAAGGCTCAGACGCCCCAGTCGAGCGCGAATTCAGTCAGCGAATCGAATTTGCGCACGACGGTCACAACGTGCTCACCTATATCTCGAGCGCTCAGTTGATCGGCGACGACGAAATCAAACTTCCTAGCGAGCTTGGATACTGGCGCTTAGCTCGCCCGGCCGAAGACGCAGATCACGGCCCGGGTCTTCTGATTGGTGAGGGTGAGCCTTCGCTCAAAAGTCACGAAGATCTAGAGAAACTTCGCAACGAACACGGTGGTTTCGATATTCAGGTGACCACCTTGCATCCGGGCGGTGCCGCTGAACTTTATAACGGTGTCATCAAAGGTGCTCGATTAGAACTTGCGTCTTATGCCGGCGTGGCTTTTGAAGGCGCCAAGACCTATCGCCACTCAACGCGCATGTATGGGCTGGTCGAAAATGCTCTTCTCTGGGTTTGGGAGATCGCGATGCCGGGCAGCGACCTGCGCCCTCACGCTTCTGCGCGCCTCGAGCGCATTGAATAACAGATTGGTTGCAGTTGAAGTCACATTTTGATAATCCTTTGGTCGAGCAGCGCGAGCTGCTCGAATCGAAGCGCGTTTGCCTGGTCGACGATAAGGCCGTGATTCGTGTTTCAGGCAAAGATCGCCTCACCTGGTTGCACGCCATGCTCTCGCAAAACTTGGCAAACCTCAAACCCGGTCAGAGCGCAGACGCACTTTTGCTTGACGCAAACGGCCGCATCGAAGAGAACATTCAGATCATTGACGATGGCGAAAGCTCGTGGCTAATTGTGTTTGCCGAGCACGCAGACAAACTCCTCACTTGGTTCGACCAGATGATTTTTCGCAGCAAGGTCGAGGTCTCTCGAGTCGATGACCTTGCGATCGTGGCGAGCTTTGGTCAGCCGCTCGCGGGCTCTGCGATTTCAAACGACCAGCAGTTGGTTTGGCAAGACCCATGGATGGCCGACCCCGTCGGAAGCGTTCGCTACGCTGCGACCGATGGGCGCAACAAGCGCGGTGCCTGGAACTTCTTCTTGTCACTGGTCTCAAAGGCTTCACTCGACGACGTGCTGGCCGACAAGTCACAGGGCGGCGTCTTAGCGCTAGAAGCCTTGCGCGTTGCGGCTCATCGCCCTGCCCAGCCAAACGAGATAGACGAAAAGACTCTGCCGCACGAACTCGACTGGCTCAGCAGCGCTGTTCACCTCTCGAAGGGCTGCTACCGAGGCCAGGAGGCCGTTGCCAAGGTGCACAACCTCGGTCACCCGCCGCGCAGGCTAACTTTGCTGCACCTCGACGGCTCTGGGCACTCGCTGGCCATGGCCGGCGACAAGGTCTTCGTGAGCGGAGCCGACGGAGAGGTTGGCCGCATCACATCGATCGGGCAGCACTTTGAGTTGGGCCCAATCGCATTAGCGCTCATCGGCAGAAATGTTGATGAGTCAGACGCGCTCTTTGTGAAAACCGAGGGTGGCGAAATCTCTGCGAATCAAGAGACCATCGTGCCCCCAACTGCCGGCGCAGCTGCAAACATGAAAGAGAAGCGCGCCAACCTGATGGGCAAGTAAGTGCGCAAACCAAAGCTGCACTGGAGTTTCAAAGACTCGATACAACGAGTCATCGAATCAATTGCGCCGATTTTGCAAATCACTCTCGCAGCTCTAATCGGTTATTCGATTTCGCACTATGGGCTTGGTCACGCGATTCCTTTGCTCGCGGTAACGGTGAGTATCACCTCACTTGGTTTCACGCGTGACGCTCGACCGCGAAGAGTTGTCGAAACCGCTGCCGGAATGGTATTTGGAATCGCGCTGAGCGAAACATTGCTGACTTTTTTCGGCCACGGACTCTTGCAGATGGCGGCTGTCTTATTGATCTGTTTCACACTTGCGAGATTTGTGAATCCGAGTGCTGCCTTTGCGCTAACGGTTGGTATTCAATCGATGCTCGTGTTTCTGTTGCCGCCACCCGAAGGTGGCGTCTACGTGCGAAGCGTCGATGGAATAATCGGTGGCCTGGTTGCACTTGCGGTTACAGCTCTGATTCCGCGAAATCCACGAGCCATGGCAATCAAAGACGGCGATCGACTTTTCGATTTGTTCTTGGCTTCACTCGCATCGCTACGAACCGCACTGCTCAATGTCGACGTGAAAGTGGCAGACGAGACTCTGACCCGAATTCGACGCAGCCAGCCGCTTGTCGAAAACTGGCGCCTTTCGCTAGACAGTGCCATTTCGATTGCGCGCATCTCGCCCTTTATGCGCAAGCATCGCGAAGACCTTTCAGACCAGGTTCGACTATTCAGGGGCATGGATCTCGCCATGCGCAACCTGCGAGTCGTGGTTCGCCGAGTCGACTTTCTGCTTGGCGACGGTCAAAAGCGGCCCTATCTGGCCGATTTACTCGAGCAAATCAGCGCGGGCGTGAGTCTTCTTGCAGAGGGCCTAGAGCAGCCCGAGAAGCGCATTCAAGCCCAGGAGCAGTTCACCGAGGTCATTCACCAGCTCGACCCAAAGCGTTTCGGCATTGCCGATCAACTAAAAGAAGCCAGCGTGCTGCTGCTATTGCGCCCAATGCTCGTTGACCTGCTCTGCGCCAGCGGAATGAGCGAAGACGACGCCAGGGCCGAACTGCCGAAAATCTAGTTCGACGATTTCGGGGCAACGGCTGCCCAGTCAACACTGAGCTCGCCGAGTCTCCAGCGCTTCGGGTCGCCAACCAGAGGCCAACCGGTACTGCGCAGGTCTTTGCAAACCGCAATCCAGCGCTGCGAAGCACCGAAGACCGCGAGCGGCGAATGCTTGAGCCAGGCCGCATCGATTGCACCCAAGAACTCATGAATCTTTTCGCCCTCGACGTTTCTGTGAATCAAAACTTTGGGCAGACGCTCGGCGACTTTGCTCGGTAGGTCGAGCCCCCGAAGCCGCAGCGAGATTGTTAGCGAAACAGGTTTTTCTTTGTCGAGAGTTACCCAGCAACTGAGTCGACCGATTTCGTCGCAAGTGCCTTCAATCAGCAAGCCGTCTTCTGTCAAGCGACTCTGCATGAGTTTCCAGGCAGCCAGAACCTCTGACTCGTCATACTGGCGCAACACGTTGAATGCACGAATTACAGTTGCTTGCGTTGCACCCAACGAGCTCGGTAACGGTGTCTCGAAACCGCCGTGAATAAAGTGCAACTTGTCGTTTGCAAAAGCTGCGGCGCGCTCAACGCGCTCACGTTCGATTTCAACACCGACAACATGCAGTGAGCTGTTTACTCGTCTAAGTCGACCAAGTAGCTCGATTGCGGTGATTGCGCTCGCACCGAATCCGAGGTCAACGACAACAGCTTCAGTTTTTCGAACCACTGGCAGCGCGGCGATGAATCGATCCACCCGTCGAAGACGATTCGGATTCGTCGTTCCTCGGGTCGCAACACCGGTTGGTTTCGTGCCTGCCACTGCTCTAACCTAATGCCCGTGGCTTGCGAGGTCGCCGACTAAAATGAAGGCATGACTGCCAAATACACCCTGATTTTGCTTCGACACGGCAACAGTGTCTGGAACCAGCAGAACCTCTTCACCGGCTGGGTTGATGTCGACCTGAGCGATCAGGGCAGGGCAGAAGCCAAGCGCGCCGGCGAGCTGCTGGCCGAGTCAGGCATCAAGCCAGACTTGCTTTACACATCGCGCCTCAAGCGAGCCATCAACACGGCCAACATCGCTCTAGATGCAGCCAACCGGTCTTGGATAGACGTCAAGCGCGATTGGCGTTTAAACGAGCGCCACTACGGTGCGCTGCAGGGCAAAGACAAGGCGCAGACCCTTGCCGAGTATGGCCCTGAGCAGTTTCAGACCTGGCGCCGCAGCTTCGATGTGCCGCCTCCGCCAATCGACGACAACGACAAATACTCGCAGGCTCACGACGAGCGCTATGCCGATGTAAAAGAGATTCCGAAGACCGAATGCCTCAAGGATGTGCTCGAGCGCATGCTGCCGTTTTGGCTCAGCGACATTCAGCCCGACCTAAAGTCAGGCAAAACCGTTTTGGTTACCGCGCACGGAAACTCACTTCGCGCGCTGGTTAAGCACCTCGATGGAATCTCAGACGAAGACATCGCAGAGCTAAACATTCCAACCGGAATTCCGTTGGTATACGAATTAGACGAAAACTTTAAGCCGCTAGTCAAGGGCGGAAAGTATCTTGACCCGGAGGCCGCTGCAGCCGGGGCAGCAGCGGTGGCAGCGCAAGGCGCGAAGAACTAGTCGGTCTCGTTCCACTCACCGGTGGTGAGGTAAGAAACCTTTGCGCTGATGTCAACAACGTGATCTGCGAAACGTTCGTGGTAACGCGACGCAAGAGTCACGTCAACGGTGAACATCGCATTCTCGTGCCAGTCATCTGCAAGAACAACGTCAAAGATATGACGGTGAAGTTCGTCAACACGAGCATCCTCTGCTTGAATCTCACGAGCAAAATCAACGTCGGTGTTCTGCAGCAACTTGACGCACTTCTTGGCGAGCTTGACGTCTAGTTCACCCATCTCTCTAAACGTGTCAATCAATGGTGCCGGAACAGCCGAGCCCGGAAAACGGTAGCGAGCGATTGCGGCGATGTGACCCGCTAGAGCACCCATGCGCTCGAGCGATGCGGAAATTCTGAGAGCAGAAACCAAGATTCTCAAATCGCGAGCCACCGGGGACTGCTTGGCGAGAATGCGGATGACGAGTTCGTCTAGAGCCAGGGCCTTGTTGCCGGTCTGGTCGGCGATTGCGATGGCTTCGTCAGCCATTGAAACATTGGATTCAGTGAATGCCCTAGTCGCCTTCTCGATGATTTTGACGGTGTCTTCGGCCATCTCGACCAAGCGCAACTGCACTTCATGCAGCTGTGTCTGAAAAACTTCGCGCATTATTTCGCCTTTCACTGGCTCGCCTGTCATGAACTTTCGCACTCCTAAGTAAACAGATGTAAAACGCCTACGTAACTTTGACCGAACTGAGCGATTTTCACCGCTTTTCACAAAGTTTACCGAGTTAATTCGCTCTAATCTAGGAAGGTGAACAATGGAAACACCAAGCAAACCGCGCAAGTCGCTGTCGAGGTGCTCGAAGCGCTCAGCACTGCTGCCGTGGTTGTTGATGACTCCAACGTGATGGTGCAGGCGACGACAGCTGCCGAAGAGTTTGGTTTGCAAGGCGACCGAGCGCTAATTGAACCGGAGCTTTTGACGCTGATTGACCTCGCTCGCACGACTAAGTCGAGCCAAAGAGTCGAAGGCGCAATCAATGTTGGTGGCCGAGCCGCTAAGGTCTGGGTTCTGGCAACCGCAGCGCCACTTGGCTCGGGATATGTGATTCTCACCCTTGAAGATCGCACAGAGGCTAGGCGGCTCGATGAAACTCGTCGCGACTTTGTTGCCAACATCTCGCACGAACTTAAGACTCCAATCGGTGCCATCGGCCTGCTGGCCGAAACACTTCAGGGAGCAACCGATGACCCAGAGGCCGTTCTAAAGTTTGCCTCGAGTTTGCAGCGTGAGGCTTCGCGATTGGGTCATATCGTGCAAGAGATTATCGAGCTATCTAGATTGCAAGCGGCAACCGAAGTGAAGAACTCGGCTGAGTGTCGACTCGCCGATTTGATTTCAGATTCGCTCGAGCGCGTTCGCATTCTTGCCGACTCGAAGAACATGCGACTGGTTGCCGACCTAGATGATTCGATATTGATCGAAGTCAGTTACGAACAGATTGCCACCGCGATTACAAATCTTTTCGAGAACGCAATCAACTACAGCGACCCAGGCGGGCAGGTTGGAATTTCGCTTAAGCGGGTCGATAACTTCGCCGAGATTGTCGTCACAGACAGCGGAGTGGGAATCGCACTCGAAGATCAGGCCCGAATCTTTGAACGCTTCTACCGGGTAGACGCCTCACGCTCGCGCGAGACCGGTGGCACCGGGCTGGGCCTGGCAATCGTGAAGCACATCGCTCTCAATCACGGCGGCGAGATTTCGGTGTTCTCGAAACCCGGCCTCGGCAGCACCTTTACCCTAACCCTTCCGCTAACAGCAAGCAGTGAGGACAACGAATGACAAAAATCCTGGTTGTAGAAGATGAGATTGGATTCAGAGATCCGCTGGTTTATCAGCTCAAGAAAGAAGGCTACGAGGTTTGCGAGGCCTCGGATGGTGAAGAAGCGCTAAGCCAGTTCAAGGCCGAGAACCCAGACCTAATTTTGCTCGACCTCATGCTGCCGAAGATCAACGGCAACGATGTCTGCCAAATTATTAGAAAAACCTCGAACGTTCGCATCATCATGCACAGCGCAAAAGAGAGCCCTTTCGACAAAGTGCGCGGTCTTGAAATCGGAGCAGACGACTATGTGACGAAGGGCACAGAGACTGCAGAGCTTTTCGCTCGAATCAGAGCAGTGCTTCGCAGGGGAGTCGACCCTCAGGTTGAGGTTGGTAACGTGCTCGAGGCCGGTGGCGTGCACATGGACATTGAGCGCCACGAAGTTGAGGTCAACGGCATCCGTGTTCAAATGCCGCTGAAAGAGTTTGAGTTGCTAGAGCTTTTGCTCGAAAATGTGAATCGCGTTTTGACCCGCGGTCAGATCATTGACCGGGTGTGGGGAACCGACTACTTCGGTGACACGAAGACGCTGGATGTTCACATTAAGCGCATTCGCTCAAAAATCGAAGAAGACCCGTCTCGCCCGAAGCACCTGGTAACGGTGCGGGGTCTCGGGTATAAATTCGAGGCTTGAAAAGCCTCGAATCGTTGGCACTGCGAAGCCTAGAGGGCTTCGAATAGTAGGCACTGCGAAGCCTAGAGGGCTTCAAATAGTAGTTGCTGCGAAGCCTAGTTAGGAGCTTCGGTAGGCGCGATTACGTTGATGCTGTTCACCAGCGGTGCATATTCGGCGAAGGTGCCGTCTAGCAGCGGAATCGTATCTTTCACGACAGCGCTACCACTTCTGAAAGTGACATCGGCAAGTGAGCCGGCAATTTGGTTAAGACCAGAGATTGGCAGAGCACTTTTTCCATTGAAGCCGATGTCAAGTTTTTCGCCGGCCTGAAGGTTTTGAGCAAAAGTTTGCCCCGCTATCTCGTATTCGAAGGTTGTGCTCGCGGTGCCCTGATTGATGAACGATCCGAATAGAGCTGTTTGGCCGGTGGGGGTAACCAAAATGAAGATGTTTCGGGCTGCGATGTCGCCGAAGTCAGTGCTTGTGCCATCGCCAGGGGTGTAAACCTCCATGGTTGCGATCGGACTCATGAAGTTGCAACCGCTGGTTCCAAACATGATGCCCGCTGCTATTGCGACGGCTGCAAACTTACGATTTAGCAATTTTCTCTCCCGAGGTGATGTCAACCCTCCCAGTTTACCCTTGGAATAAGGGCTAATCCGTGGTAAAATTGCCATTCCTGAAGGGAAAAACCTCCACATGAACATTGAAGTCGGCGAAACTCTCGTCTACCCGCACCACGGTGCAGCAAAAATCGTAAAGATCGAGAATCGTGAATTCGCGGGAGAGAAGCAGAAGCACCTTCAGCTCAAGGTTTCGCAGGGTGATTTGCTCATCTGGGTGCCATTTTCGAAGATTGAGGCCGTAGGCATCCGTGCGGTTATTGACAACAAGGGCGTCAAGAAGGTCGTTGAGATTCTTCAGGCCGAGTTCGTCGAAGAGCCGACCAACTGGTCACGCCGCTACAAGGCCAACCTAGAGAAGCTTCAGTCGGGAGACGTCAACAAAAACGCCGAGGTTGTTCGCGACCTGTGGCGCCGCGACCAAGACCGTGGCCTTTCTGCCGGTGAGAAGCGCATGTTGGCCAAGGCCCGTCAGATCTTGATTTCAGAGCTCGCTCTGGCCAAGAAGTTTGACGAAGAAAAGGCCAGCGCCTTTCTAGACACCCAGCTGGCAGGCAAGAAGTAGCCAAATGACCAGACGCGATCTAGCGGTGATCGTTGTCGCTGCTGGTCGCGGGGAGCGATTGAAGGCGTCAGCGCCCAAGGCCTTCGTTGAAGTAAACGGGCACACAATTCTCGAGCACTCTCTCGCACCGATTTCTGCGCTCGCCGATCTCGCTCAGGTTGTAATCGCCGCGCCAGCAACACACCTCGCCGAAGCCACCGAAATTGCTAACGCCGCTTTAACCACGGATGTGATTCTCGACGTCGTGGTCGGAGGCGACACTCGACAGCAGTCGATTGCAAACGCGCTCGCGGTTGTTGGCGACGAAATCGAAATTGTTTTGGTGCACGATGCCGCACGCGCTTTCGCCTCTCGCACATTGTTTGAACGAGTTGCCGATTCTGTGCGATTGACGTCAGCATCGGTCATTCCCGCGCTCGAAATCGCAGACACCATCAAGCGCGTTGCCGGCGATCGAGTTGAAGAAACTGTTGATCGCAGTGCGCTGCGCAGCGCACAAACTCCGCAGGGGTTCATGGCCTCAGAACTTAAGCGCGCCTATGCAAATGCGAGTGACGATTTCACCGATGATGCCGCGTTGATGCAGTCGCAGGGCAAGAAGGTTTCTTTTGTGGCTGGTGAAGTTGAAGCCGCCAAAATCACGACACCAGAAGACTTGGTCGGAGTCTTGTCGCGACTCAATGGCCCAGGCAGAACAGGCATCGGCGTCGACGTGCACCGATTCTCGGCCGATGAGTCGAAGAAGCTTTTTCTCGGAACCATCGAGTGGCCCGGTCTGCCGGGGCTCGACGGTCACAGCGATGGCGATGCGGTTTCGCACGCGCTGGTTGATGCTCTTCTGTCTGCAGCTGGGCTAGGAGACATCGGAAGCAACTTCGGTGTCGATCGACCAGAGTTCTCGGGTGCGAACGGCAAAGTGTTTCTCGAGGAAACGGTTCGCATGCTTGCCGCCGCCGGCTACTCGGTTGTCAACGCCTCGGTCCAACTGGTCGGCAACCGACCCAAGGTTTCGGGCAAGCGTGCCGAAGTCGAGGCGGCGCTATCGGCAATCGTTGGCGCACCGGTAACCCTCGGCGCGACAACAACCGACGGTCTCGGTTTCTTGGGTAATGACGAAGGTGTCGCGGCGGTCGCATCCGTGTTGATTATTCGCCTCGAAGATAGGCTGACCTCGTGAGCGCGAATTCAGGCCTAAGTCTCTACGACTCGAAGCGCCAAGAGAAGTTGCCGTTCAAGCCAATCACCGCAGGCGAAGTCACCTTGTATGTTTGCGGCCCGACCGTGCAAAGTGCACCGCACGCCGGTCATCTGCGCAGTGCGCTGGTTTATGACCTGATGCGCAGCTGGTTGTCGGCAACCGGCAATCGCGTCACATTGGTTCGCAACGTCACAGACATCGACGACAAGATTCTTGAGAATGCGAAGCAACAGTCGATCGATTGGCAGGTGCTCGCGAAGCAAGTGGAGCAAGAGTTTTCGGCTGCCTACTCGAAGATTGGTCTCACGCCGGCGTCGGCTGAACCGCACGCAACCGCGCACATCGAAGCCATGCAAGCGCTCATCGCTCGACTAATCGAGCGCGGTCACGCATATCAGGCAAGCGATGGCTCGGCGAACGTTTACTTCGACACCGGCAGTTGGTCCGCCTACGGCGAGCTGACCAACCAGAAGCTCGACGACATGGATGGCGGCGAAGAAACCGCCGCCGGCAAGCGCGCGCCACACGACTTTGCGCTCTGGAAGGCCGCCAAGGCGGGCGAACCAGAGACCGCGTCTTGGCCATCGCCTTGGGGCGCGGGCCGCCCGGGCTGGCACATCGAGTGCAGCGCCATGGCAACCGATGCGCTGGGTGAGCACTTCGACATTCACGGCGGCGGATTAGACCTGCGGTTTCCGCACCACGAGAACGAGTTGGCGCAGTCGCGTGCCGCGGGCTTCGAATATGCCAACCACTGGGTTCACAACGGCTTGGTTAACTCAAACGGCACCAAGATGTCTAAGTCACTCGGCAACTTCGTTTCAGCCGCAGATCTTTTTGCGCAAGACCCACGCGGGCTAGCCGTTCGCTACTACCTGCTGACCGCGCACTACCGCGCAAACCTTGAGTATCACGACGGGGTGCTTGCTGAGGCCAAGGCAAACATCCGTGGAATTGAAAGTTTTGTGAAGCGTGCACTCAATCTGATCGCACCTTCGCTCGATTCGGTTTCTGGATACTTGCAAAGCGAGTTTGATTTCGATTTGCTTCCCGCCGAGTTTGTTGCCGCGATGAACGACGACTTAAATGTGCCCGCTGCTTTGGCGGTTCTGCACGAAGCGCTGCGTGCCGGAAACTCAGCGGTCGACGAATCGAATTTCGATGAGACCACCGAGCAACTCAACGCCGCAATCATGATGTGCAAGGTGCTTAATGTTTATCCTTTTGATGTGAACGCTTCGGGTGAGGCAACTTGGCCGACCGCCGAAGTTTCGACAGATTTGCGCAACAAAATCGAAAAGCTGGTTGACGATCGACTCGCGGCCAAGGCTGCCAAAGATTTCGCTCGGGCCGATGCCATTCGCGAACAACTGACAAACTTAGGGGTCACACTTGAAGACTCCGCAGACAAAACCAATTGGAGCGTTAACTAATGGCTAAACCACCACGTCCCGGAGCCGCAAAGGGCAAAAAGGCGGCAACCGTCGGCAGCGGCGGCTACGGCAAGAAGAAGCTTGCCGGCAAGGGGCCAACCCCTAAGGCCGAAGACCGCAAGAATCACAAGGCTTTCAAGATGAAGCAGGCGGCCGAACGCAAGGCCAAGGCACTTGGCATCAAGACCGTTGGCAAGGGAGCTGGCAACTCTAAGGTTGCTCGAGAGTTTGCCGAGTCAATCAAGTCGCCAGGCGCGAAGGCCGCAGCTGGCGGCAAGGCTACAGCCCGTACCACCGGTCGTGGCACACGTGTTGTAGCAGGCAAGTCGGTTCGCGATGGTTCACGTCGTGGCGAGTTTCTGGCCCCAACGGCTCGCACAGCAGGTTCTGCCGGTGCTGCTCGTCGCTCTGGCGATCGCGTAAGCAAGGCCACCGACGCTGCTGAAGTGCTATCTGGTCGCAACTCGGTGCTCGAAGCCCTTCGCGCGAAGGTTCCGGCAACCGCTCTGTTCATCGCAACACGCATCGAGATGGATGATCGTGTGAAAGAGGCGCTGAAGATTGCCGCCGCTCGCGGAATAGCAATCAACGAAATCACCAGACCAGAAGTTGACCGCATGACCGGTTACGACTCGGTTCACCAGGGCATCGCACTGCAGGTTCCGCCATACAAATATCAGCACCCGATGGAAATGCTCGACACGATTTTGTCGCGCGGGCAGAACCCACTCATTGTTGCGCTCGATGGAATCACCGACCCGAGAAACCTCGGTGCGATTATTCGTTCGGTTGCCGCTTTTGGTGGTCAGGGTGTCATTGTTCCGCAGCGACGCTCGACAGGTGTCACCGCTTCGGCTTGGAAGACCTCTGCCGGTGCTGCAGCACGTATTCCCGTTGCGCTGGCAGCAAACCTAAACGCAACTCTTAAGGAGTTAAAGAAGCGCGGTTGCTTCATCGTCGGTCTCGATGGTGATGGCGACATGCAGATGCACGATTTCAAACTCGGCACCGAGCCGCTGGTTCTTGTGATCGGCAGCGAAGGAAAGGGTCTTTCGCGTTTGGTTCAAGAGAACTGTGACGCAATTGCATCAATCTCGATTCACGGCAACGCAGAGTCGCTCAACGCGGGCATCGCGGCTTCGGTTGCGCTCTACGAAGTCAGCAAGCGCCGACTCGACAAGTAAGCCCTAGACACTTCATCTAAACCAGGTCGCGCCAGTCGGTCTCTTCGTCGTCAACCGCAACGATCATGCCGGTCGGCACCGCGTCGGGCAGGGTGATGCTGCCAGTGGTCGGGGCCAGATAGGACTCCTCGTCGCGTCTAAAAGCCAGCACGTTGGTCACATAACTCTGCACTGCTTCTAGCAGCGGGATGCCGCGCTGTTCGTTCTCGGCCTTGTACCAGCGGTGCTCTAGCACCTGGTGAAAAATCTCGGCGGGCTCAAGTTTGCCGCGCATCTCGAGTGGAATCGCGTTGACCACCGGTTCGTAAACCTTGCTGGTCCACTCGTGGGCAAGCACTTCTTCGTCAGCACCGGGGCGTTGGTGCTTAAGTTTGTATTCGTCTATCGAGTTCAGCAGGCGTCGAGCTTGGTTCTCTTCAACGTCGAGACCCGTTAGTTGAAGCAAGCGTCTTGCGTGGTGACCGGCGTCAACAACCTTTGGTTGAATGCGAACCTTGTTGCCGTCTTCTTCGCTAACGATAGTGAGTTCGCCGATGTCGAAGCCCAATTCGTTTAGTTGTTGCACTCGACGTGAAATTTTCCAGCGTTCTTTCGACTCGAAAATTTCCGAACCGGTTAGCGACTTCCAAAGTTCTCGGTATTGATTCACGATTCGATTTGAAATCTCCACCGGGTCGATTCCCACCTGAGCGTTTCCGCTGGCAATCAAATCCATGAGTTCGCCGGCGATATTGATTCGTGCGATTTCGAGATCGTTCTCGCGTTGCCCCGAAGATAATCCCTGTTCATAGAGTTGACCGGTTTCGGCATCGACCAGGTAGGCGGCAAACGAGCCGGCATCCCTGCGAAACAACGTGTTAGAAAGTGAAACGTCTCCCCAGAAGAAGCCGGTCACGTGCAGGCGCACAAGCAAGAGTGCAAGTGCGTCAACGAGACGTTTGGCGGTTTCGAGGCGTAAACCCTGAGACCACATTGCGCGATAGGGAAGCGAGAACTTGAGGTGTCGCGTGATTAGTGCGGCCATAAGTGGTTCACCGTTTGCATCTGTGCGATTGCTCACAACGGCGAACGGTTCGACGCTCGGCACCGAAAGTTTGTTCAGGTTTTTCAGCATGTCGTATTCGCGACGGGCCAGCTCGGGCAAAGTCTCTTTAATTGCGATGACATAGTTGTTCAGATGAGCAAAGCGCACTATGTGACGGCTAAGCCCCTTAGGCAGGGCCGCAATCGTCTCTGCAGGCCAGTCTTCTAATGGCAAATGCCACGGTAGGTCCAGCAGTGCTGGCTCTACCGTGGCAGCCGTTATATCTAGGGAGGAACTCAATTAGTTGAGGCGGTCGCCTGAAACTGCATCGAATAGGTGAACAATTGCGTCGCCTGCAGCCTTCAAGAACACGGTCTCGCCGGCCATTGGGTGTGAGCGACCATCGACGCGAGAAACAACGTCAATCGACTTGCCGTTGATCTGGGTCGAACCGTATAGGTAGCCGTCGGCACCTAGCTCTTCGATAACGTCGATGTTTACCTCAATGCCCTCTTTCTTGGTGAGGTCAAGGTTCTCTGGGCGAAGACCAACGAAAATTGTGTCTCCAGCAGCCTTTGACAGAATCGAAGCCGAAACCGGAAGAACGGTGTTACCGAACTGAACGCCACCGGCAACCTTGTTGAGTTCAAGCAAGTTCATTGATGGTGAACCGATGAAGCCGGCAACGAAAAGGTTCATTGGCTTTTCGTAAAGGTTTCTCGGTGAGTCAACCTGCTGAAGAATTCCATCCTTCATAACTGCAACGCGGTCACCCATGGTCATAGCTTCGACCTGGTCGTGGGTTACGTAAACGGTGGTTACTCCGAGGCGACGCTGTAGCGAAGCGATCTGAGTGCGGGTCTGAACGCGAAGCTTCGCATCCAAGTTTGAAAGAGGCTCATCCATGAGGAACACCTGTGGCTTTCGCACAATTGCTCGCCCCATGGCAACGCGCTGACGCTGACCACCCGAAAGCGCCTTCGGCTTGCGAGCTAGGTATGGCTCGAGGTCAAGAAGTTTTGCAGCCTCGAGAACGCGCTCTGCACGCTCTTCTTTGCTAACGCCAGCAATCTTCAACGCGAAGCCCATGTTCTCAGCAACTGTCATGTGTGGGTATAGCGCATAGTTCTGAAAGACCATTGCAATGTCGCGGTCTTTTGGTGGAACGTCTGTGACGTCACGATCGCCAATGAAGATTTGACCTTCGTTGACTTCTTCTAGACCTGCGAGCATTCGCAGCGAAGTTGATTTACCGCAGCCAGAAGGACCAACCAAAACCAAGAACTCGCCATCGGCGACCTCGAGGTTGAGCTTGTCTACTGCTGCGCGTGTGCCACCCGGGTAAACGCGGGTTGCGGCCTTGAATGTTACTGATGCCATTGTTTTCTCCTCACCGGCAGGTACGAGCCGGACGATCCGTTGTGATAGAGCCAAAAGGCGGCTGCCTTCTGCTACCTCTAATTATGCCAAGGCTTTTGCCCCTCCAAGGCCTCGTTTAGACTTGCAGTCTGTCCGAAACCTAATCGTGACGAAAGGTACTTCATGAGTTCAAACAACCGTCCAACGCGCTCGCAGCAGCGAGAAGAGGCTCGCGCCAAGGCCAAGGCCATGCGCGAACAGCACAAAAAGGCCGAGCGCCGCAAAGGTTTGCTGGTCAAGGCCAGCATCGCGCTCGCGGTTGTTGGTGCGGCAGCTGTTATTGCCTCAGTGGTTATCGGCGGCATGGCT
>CAZDKF010000004.1:0-4394 GCA_964505955.1 uncultured Rhodoluna sp.
AGGAATTTGAACACCCGGCTGCCCAGAAGGCGCAAGCACCACAGAAGGCATTCCTGTTTGCGCTGGTTGTGCATCGCCGATTGCCTTCGGTAGATAGACGCGTTGCAAGTCGATCACGAAAATCAAATTGTCAGCAGCGCTGATGCCGCTGCTCGGGTCACCCTGCGCATCGTGAGCCATCTGAGCTGGAATCAGAATCGCCGCGCGAGAACCCTCTTTAACTCCAGAGAGCGCGTGACAGAAATCAAGTTTCTGACCCGTATTGAAGAACTGAACGACAGCGTCAGAGCCGTCATATTTTGAAGAGGCAAATTCGTTTCCGTTGCCGGCGTTGAAAGCGATGTATTCGAACTTAACCTGTGCACCACCCTTGAAAGCCGGGCCGTTGCCTTCGATGAGAATCTTGGTCTCGATCTCGTTGGTGCTCAATGGCGAGGTGAATGTCACCGTTGGCCTTGTGCCAAAAGCTCCGGTGGCGTTGATCGTGTTGACTGCGTCGCCGTTCGTGAACTTCTCGCAAACCTCTGGCAGTGACGCGTAGTCGGCTGCTAGGCCCGACGGTGAGGCTGCACAGCCCGAGATGGTTGCTGTGACCACTAGCAAGGCCGCCGTAATTAGTTTGCGCAAGTTACTACTTTCCAGGTTCGAGATTTCTTCAAAGAGTTCAATTGGCTAAGTTTACGTTCGCACCTAGTCGTCTTGCTCAAGACGTGCCTTGGCGGTTGCGCTGGCGTTTCTAACGGTTTTGCGCAACTTCTTATCGCTAACCGAGCGCTCTCCCAGATGATCCGGGTTCCATGCGGTTAGGTCTTCGTCACTGAATTCGGGTTTTTGCTTTCCCTTGAATCTCGGCAGAACGGTTCCTGGGGCTAACCTTCTGGCCGTCACTAGGAATCCCGTGTGGCCGATCATGCGGTGGTCGGGGCGAACAGCAAGGCCCTGAAGGTGCCAGGTTCTGAAAAGCGTCTCGAAGGCCTCGGGCTCTGCAAAGTGACCGCTCGCCTTTACCGCTTCGGTGAAGCGCGACAGCTGTGTGACGGTAGCCACGTAACCAATGATTAGGCCGCCAGGAACCAGAGCTTCTGCAGATTCTTCAACGCACTCCCAGGGCGCGAGCATATCTAGAACGACTCGGTCGGCTTGATGGGTAGCAATAACCTGCCCCAGTTTCTCTTGAAGGTCGCCAATGTGAATCTGCCAATTCTTCGGGTCGTATCCGAGTTGACTGATTGCGTTTGCCTTTGCAATCTCGGCGAACTCGGAGCGACGCTCAAAAGAGTCGAGACGCCCTGTTGGTCCGATCGCCCGCAACAGATACATGCTGAGCCCACCCGAACCCACGCCGGCTTCGACAACGCGGGCACCCGGAAAAATGTCGCCCATGGTCACAATCAGAGCCGAATCCTTGGGGTAAATGATGTTTGCGCCACGTGGCATCGACAAGACGAAATCGGTCAAAAGCGGTCTTAGCGCTAGGTATTCGATGCCGTTGTGGTTCTTGATCACCGAACCCTCAAGCTGCCCGATGATGTCATCGTGTTTGAGCTCGCCGCGATGGGTGCCGAAACTGCCGCCAACTTCGAGGGTGATTGTGTTCAAGCGACCTTTGGGACCGGTGAGTTGAACCCGGTCACCAACGCGAAAGGGTCCGCGAGGCAGGTTCTCGTGCTCAGTCAGTTTGGGCTCGCTTCTCTTGGTGAAGGCCGGCAAGGGTCTGGGCGGTAACCCCTTGAAGTGTCGGCCAGATAAGTCTGCCCTCTTGTTCGGGTAAGTGCACGATATTTGGAATTCCGATTGCGATTGCACCCGAAGCCTCGGCCGAAGTCAGCCCGGTCACCGAGTCTTCGAGCGCGATGCAGTCTTTAATATCCACTCCGAGTTGCTGGGCGGCCAAAAGGTATGGTTCGGGATGCGGCTTGCCGTTGGTCACGTCGTCACCCGCAACCACCACATCGAATTCGCCGACTGGCAATTTGGCAGCCACACGAAGCGCCATGCGTCGCATCGACATCGTTACCAGCGCGGTCTTGACCCCATTTGCCTTCAAGCCGGCCATAAGTTCGAGCACACCTGGGCGCCAAACGATTTCTGCATCAAGTTTCTCGATTACGGCATCGGTCAAGAGCTCGGTTATCTCTCTAGGCGTTAGGTCGATGCCGAGTTTCGCCTTGATGAGTTCCGTGCTCTGGTAAAGGCTCATGCCAATCAAGGCTTCGCCGTCATCACTTGTCCACTTCGCCCCCCAACTCGCAGCGAGCTCCTGTTCGCTGCTCAGCCAGTGGTGCTCTGAGTCGATGAGCGTCCCATCCATGTCAAATAGAACGGCGGCTGGATAGGTGTTGGGCATGGGTAAATTTTACCTTGCGATTCGCCTAATGTTTAGGTGAGAGATATTGGAGACTGGCTTGGCAAACCCTTTTTTTGAAGGCAGAACCTTGATTGTGGCGTTCGAGGGTTGGAATGACGCCGCAGAGGGCGCAAGCGGACTGGTCAAGCACCTGGTCTCACAGTTAGACGCCGACGTCATTGCAGCGGTTGATCCCGAGGATTACTACGATTTTCAATTTTCACGACCGACTGTCTCAAACGATGAAAACGGCCAGCGAGAGATCTCATGGCCCGGAGCTGAGTTGATGCGAAGCTCAAAAGCCGCTGCCGAAGAAAATCCACGGTTCTCAGATTTGTATTTTTTGCTCGGCAACGAACCCGCTCGGCGCTGGAAGACGTTCTCAGCCGAAATAATGGAGTTCATCGAAGACTGCGAAATCGACCGCGTAATCTTTCTCGGAGCCGTGCCATCGGATAGTCCGCACACCAGATCGATCAAGGTTTCACGGTCTAGTCAAAGCGCAAAGATGCGCAAACAGTTAGCAATTGAGCCGAGCGAATACGAAGGCCCGGTTGGAATAATCTCCGTGCTGGCAATGTCGCTCGAAGAGGCTGGCATACCGTCTGTGGCTCTGTGGGCTCCGGTGCCCCACTACGTTCACAACTCCCCTTCGCCAAAAGCAACTTTTGCGCTATTGGTTGAGCTTGAGACACTCCTCGGTTTGCAGTTCAATCACGGCACTCTTGCTGACGATGCATTTGCTTGGGAGCGTGGAATTGATGAACTGGCCGAAAACGATGAAGATCTCGCAACCTACGTGAGTCAGCTCGAGTCGGCCCGCGATGCCGCCGACGAAAGCGCTGGTAGTGCCGAATCCCTTGCTCTGGAGTTTGAACGTTTTCTCGCCCAGGAAGATGAGGGCAAAGACTAGCCTCTTGATTTGGCTAGGCCGTGAGCGCACCGTTACCGAGTAATACGAGTAGCGCGACACCCACAACGATTCGCCAAATAATGAATGGCATAAACGAACCGCGGCTCAAATAGCGCAAAAACGCAACGATAACCGTGAAGCCAACCGCGAATGACACAACGGTCGCCACTACGGTGGCAGCTATGTCGCTTGCCTCAAGACTTTGATAGGTTGTTGCGAATTCGAATGTTCCACTTGCTATCACCGCAGGGATGGCTAGCAGAAAGCTGTAACGAGCTGCCGCTTGCCTGCTGTAGCCGAGTAACAAGCCCATTGAAATCGTTCCGCCCGATCTCGAGACTCCTGGAATCACTGCGAGGGCTTGCGCGAGTCCGTAGAGAATTCCGTCGCGTGTCGATATATCGTCGATTGATTTGGTTCTTGCGCCAACTCGATCGGCAACGGCTAAGACGAGGCCGAAAATGATCAGCATGAACGCAACTATCCAAAGGTTGCGAAGTTGATTTTCGATTTGGCTCTTGAAGATCAAACCAACGATAATCACCGGAACGCTGCCGACGATCACGAGCCAACCCAGCTTGGCGTCTGCTTTTTCGCTCGCACTCTGCGGTTGACGCGAAAAGATTGAACCGAACCACGCTCGAACTATGCGAACTATGTCTTTGAAGAAGTAGATAACCACGGCCGCTTCGGTTCCGAGCTGAATCGTGGCGATGAACGCGGTCAGCTGTGGCCGGCTCATGTGATCTAGCCCGAGCAGTTGACTCGCGATCTGTACGTGAGCGCTCGACGAAATTGGAAGAAATTCGGTAAGTCCCTGGATGATTCCGAGAACAATCGCGTCAAAAAAATTCAATCAGAATCTTCTTCGTTGTCGGCCAGTTCGAAAGGAAGCCACTCCTCAAATCGCTCGTCAACGGCTTCTTCGTAGTCTAGAAAAGCTTCTTTGAGCACCTCATAGGCGTGTGAAACTGCAGGGTCATCATCTGAGTGCTTGCTGCTCATGGCCTGAAAGTGTCGCTCGAGAGCGGCGATTAACTGTTGCAGTGCGAGTCTCGGTTCTGTAGCCATACGCCCAAACTACCCTGCGTGCGCGGGTTTCGGTGGTAAATCGAACTCGCCCGCAATGTGTCT
>CAZDKF010000004.1:4404-18696 GCA_964505955.1 uncultured Rhodoluna sp.
GCCCCTGTGCCTTAGCGCGGGGGTTTTGTGTTGGCGCATCTGTTACACTTGGATAACGTCGGATCGAGAAGTGGAAATAAGCGCTGCGGCAGCCTACTCAATCGATGTGGCCCGCGAACTCTTGGATGGCAAGAAATTGGCCGTTCTAACGGGCGCAGGGCTAAGCACCGACTCGGGCATCCCCGACTATCGCGGCGAGGGTCGAGTGGCACGCCATCCGATGACTTACGACGTCTTCATGGGTTCGCACGAGGCTCGAGTGCGCTACTGGGCTCGCAGCTATGTGGGTTGGAGTCGAATCGCCGACGCCAAGCCAAACTCTGGCCATAAGAGTCTTGCTGAGGCGCAAAAACTTGGACGAATCGGTCGCATAATCACGCAAAATGTCGACGGGCTACATCAGGCAGCCGGCGCGACAGATGTCATTGACTTGCACGGAAGGCTCGATCGGGTGATTTGCACTGGCTGCAAGAAACTGATTGCTCGCACCGATCTTGACGCCATTTTGCGCAGCCTGAATCCGGGTGTCAACAAAAATACTAATATCGAGTTCACACCTGACGGCGATGCCGAAGTAGAGGTGTCTGCTGATTTCAAGATTCCCGACTGTCCGATTTGCAAATCCATCCTGAAACCAGACGTCGTATTTTTCGGGGAAAGTGTTCCTGCTAGTCGTTCAGAATTAGCAATGGCCGAATTAGATAGGGCAGACGCGCTATTAGTCGCCGGCACTTCGCTAAGCGTGAACTCGGGCATGCGCTTTGCTCGCGCGGCGGCAAAGTCGGGTAAACCCATTGTCATCGTAAACTTGGGCGCAACCCGGGCCGACGACCTTGCAATCGCAAAAATTGAGGCGAACACTTCGCGGGCTCTCGAAAGGTTGCTCATTGGTTAGGACTGTTGTGGGGCTGCTGCGTCACGGGCAAACCGATTGGAACATCGACTTTCGACTGCAGGGTGTTACCGATGTCGAACTTAACGAGACAGGAATTAGGCAAGCTCAGCTTGCCGCCGAAAGCCTGCGCGCCGATGACTGGGATTTCATAGCCAGCTCTCCCCTCTCTCGAGCCAAAGTGACCGCAGAGATTGTGGCAGAGAAGTTGCAGATAGCAGAGGTACAGATTATGCCGCTACTGCTTGAACGCTCTTTCGGTGAAGTTGAGGGAATGCTCTACGAAGACTGGAAGCGACTTCATCCAGATGGCATTGCGCCCGGCGGCGAAACCGAAGAGCAGTTACACGCGCGAACTCTAGACCTTTTAGAAGAGCTGCTTGAGCTATACCGTGGCACAAGAGTTCTAACAATCAGCCACGGGGCTCTTATTCGCAAGGTGGTAAACATTTTGAGTCTCGAAACGCTTCCGCTGCCAGGCGAGCGAATCGCTAATGCCTCGCTAAGCGTGATTGTGCATGACGAGTCTGGGTGGCGGTTAGAAAACTACGGTCCGGCAGCGCTTAGTGGTAGCTAAGCGGCATTTGCTACACTTGGTCGGCCGTTAGTAGAGCGTGTTGATGGCGTCAATCAGTTGGTCTGCCGAAGCTTCCCAGTTGAAATTTCGGGCCTGCTCAAGCGACGCCTTGCTCTTTTCGCGCCACTTGCTCTTCGACTCGAGGCTGCGCACACCTTCGGCAAAGCCTTCTGGTGAGAGGGCTTCGAAATAAGTCGCTGCTTCACCACCGATTTCTCTAAAGATCTCGATGTCACTGATGATCACCGGGCATCCGCGGCCCATCGCTTCGATAACGGGTATTCCAAAACCCTCATCGAGTGACGCCGAAACCAGAGCGATGGCATCGTCTAAATGGCTCAGGTATTCGGTATCGGTTACCCCGTTGTGAAAAATCACGTTGTTGATTTGGCTTAGTTCTGACAAGTCGTTTTGCCGGGTGCTCGTGATGCTGCTCAGCAGGTGCAGTTCATATTCAGGCAAAAGATTCATCGCTTTAACTAGCGTCTCGACGTTCTTGTAATCCATGAAGCTACCCATGTAAACAAGCTTCTGTGCGCCGTTTGGCCTGCTGTGAGCTACTTCGTGCTGTTCGACATTGTGCGCAGCGGCGTTGAAGACAACGTGCACAGGAAGTTTGGTGAGGCGATTTTTAGCAATCAGCGTTTTGGTGGTGTGTGAAACCGTTACGACCGCATCGGTCGAATTGAGCAGAACTCTCTGTGGCCAAAAGAACCTGTGAAAGATTAACAAACCCAAGCGAAACAAAAGCGAAACCACCGGGAGGGACGCCGAATGTCAGTAGCAAACCCAACCGGGCAGTGTGAGCAAGAGTTTGTAGCGGCGACCAAGCCGGCCCATTGTCTGCAACGGGGTGAAAACCAGCTTCGCGCCGATGCGATTTAACTTGAGCCCGAGAAATGCCTCGCCAATTAGAGAAGTCGGGTCGCTCAATTGGATGTGCTTAATTCCTTTTGGCAGCGATTCGAGTTGACGCGGGTCTGAGACGATAGCAACGGTATCGATTCTCTTGCTCATGGCATCACAGAGACCCGAAGAGAATCGGCTGACACCGTCGTGGTGATCAACTCGGATGTACCTGGCATCAAAATAAAGGGTGTCTTTGACTAGCGGGCTGAGTTCAGTCATCGTTCTCAGCCAACCACTCTTCGATCGATTTGGCGATTTCCTCTGGAATCTCGTAGTGGGTTAGGTGACCTACCCGCTTGAACTCCACCAACTTCGAGTTGCTCTGCCCGATTGAACTGAATAGGGCGCGCTGTTGTTTAACCGTGGTTATGTCGTCAAGTTCGCCGATGAGCATGAGCACCGGCAACTTGAAGTCAGCCGAAAAATCGCCCACGCAATTCGAGATTGACGCTGAATAACCGTCGAGTGCAACGGCCCGCGAAGCAAAATCACTGAAATTGCTGTCGTGCTGGGCATGAATCCACTTGCGCAACTCGCGGTCTCTCGACTTGGTCATCACGACGCTCATGCCGCGAACCACTGGTTTGCTCTTTAGCATTCTCAGCCCAAGCGATTCGGGCAATGCGCCCGCCAACCAGAAGAAAGACTTCGTGGCTGCTGTAGCTAGCGCTCTTGGGCCGCTAAGCGCTGGTGCCGATACCGGATTCTCGAGAATCAGAGACTTGATGCCAGAGAATCTTGAGGCAAAGGCCGAGACAATGATGCTGCCGAAAGAGTGCCCAAGCAAGTGCGGTTCTCGCTTGAGACTCAGGCCAAATATGAAACCGCTTAGCCATTCGGCGTAGTCGGCAATTGCGTGACCCGTTTTCGAGGGCGAGCTCTCGCCGAAGCCGGGGAGGTCAGGGATGTAGATGTCGACGTTCGGCAGTGCAGCGGCAATTGCTTCGAGGCCGTGATGGTTGCCGCGGTATCCGTGAATCATGATAAGTGCACGTTTCGAAGCAGCCCCGAACTCTGCCGGGTAAAACCAGTAGGCGGTTTTCGCTTCACCGACCATCAACTCGCGACGCTCTGCCCTCGACCGAGCTTGGTCGGCAAGTTTCTCTTGATTCAAAATTTCTGCCATTAGACCGAGAAATACTTTGCTTCTGGATGGTGCAAGATCATGGCGTCTGTAGATTGCTCCGGGTGAAGTTGCAGTTCTTCAGAGAGTTCGACTCCGATGCGTTCAGGTTTTAACAGATCGATTAGTTTGATGCGGTCTTCTAGATTCGGGCAAGCCGGGTAGCCGAAGCTGTAACGCGCTCCGCGGTAATCGAGCTTGAACAGTCCTTCAACCTCACTCGGATCTTCTGCCGAAAAGCCGAGTTCGTCTCTAACCCGTGAGTGCCAAAACTCGGCTAGGGCTTCTGTTAGTTGCACAGAGAGCCCGTGCAATTCGAGATAGTCGCGATATTGGTTGGCTTTGTATAGGCGGTTAGCTTCTTCGGCGATTCTCGAACCCATGGTTACCAACTGAAAAGGTATGACGTCGATCTGCTGCTGGTCGCGGTTCCTAACAAAATCGCTAAGACAAAGGTGACGGTCTCTCGCCTGTCGCGGAAAGCTGAAACGCAATCTTTCTGTGAGCGCAGCGCCGCCCGAGCCGCCGTCGGTTGCGCCATCGGCTGAGTGATGCAAAATGACCGTGTCGTTGCCCTCGCTGTATGCCGGAAAGTAGCCGTAAACGACGCTAGCCTCGAGCAGATTGTCGGTCTGCAGGCGATCGAGCCAGTAGCGAAGCCTGGGTCGCCCCTCGGCTTCAACCAATTCTTCGTAGCTAGCGCTATCGGCCTGCCTGCCTGGCTTTAGCCCCCACTGCCCCATGAAAGTTGCGCGTTCGTCTAGAAAAGACGCGTAGTCGCGCAGCGCTATTCCCTTCACGATGCGGGTGCCCCAGAACGGTGGCGTGGGCACCAGATTATCGCTCGCAACATCGCTGCGCGAAGGCATGTGCTCTGGTTCGGTGCGAACCAATAGGTTCTGCGGGTTAACCAGCCGCTTCTTGAGTTCTGGCAGTGTTGCCGTTGTGTCGCCGCGCTTGATGCGCACGAGCGTATCCATGAGCTTGAGACCCTCGAAAGCATCGCGAGCGTAGCGAACCTCGCCGTCGAAAATCTCGGCCAGGTCTTGTTCAACGAATGATCTAGTGAGCGCGGCTCCGCCGAGAATTACCGGCCAGCGATCAGAAACGCCGCGCTGATTCATCTCTTCGAGATTTTCTTTCATGATCTGGGTTGACTTCACCAAAAGCCCGCTCATGCCGATCACATCGACGTCGTGCTCTTCGGCTACTCGCAGAATCTCGTTTATCGGCTGCTTGATGCCGATGTTCACGGTTTCGAAGCCGTTGTTGCTCAAGATAATGTCGACGAGGTTCTTGCCGATGTCGTGAACGTCTCCCCTCACCGTTGCCAGAAGTATGCGACCCTTGCCGCTGTCGTCTGTTTTCTCAATGTGCGGCTCGAGGTACGCAACCGCAGACTTCATTACCTCTGCAGACTGCAACACGAAAGGCAATTGCATTTCGCCGCGACCAAAGAGCTCGCCTACCTCTTGCATGCCCTTGAGCAGGTTGTCATTGATGATTTCGAGTGCGCTAGTTCCGGTGGCGAGCGCTTCGTCTAGATCTAACTCGAGACCCTTCTTTTCGCCATCGATGATTCTGCGCTCTAGTCGCTCTTTCAGCGGCAGCGCTGCAAGTTCTGCAGCTCTGCTCTGCTTTGCCGTAGCGGTGTCTACCCCTGAGAAAACGTCGAGGTAATTGGTGAGCGGGTCGTAGCTAACGTTGCCTTCTGCGTCATAGACGCGCTTGTCATAGATGAGTTCAAGTGCGGCGTCGAGTTGCTCTTTTGGAATCTGATTCAACGGCATGATTCGTGCCGCGTGCACGATTGCTGAGGTGAGCCCAACCTGAATGCACTCGTGCAGAAATACCGAGTTGAGAACGTGTCTTGCCGCCGGTGAGAGGCCGAATGAAATGTTTGAGATTCCTAGGGTGGTTTGAACACCTGGAAAATTCTGGTTCAAGAGCCTGATGGCTTCGATGGTTTCGATGCCATCGCGTCGGGTCTCATCTTGTCCGGTTGCTATCGGAAAAGTTAGTGTGTCAACGGTGATGTCGACCAGTCGCATTCCCCAGTTTTCGGTGAGGTCTTTAATGAGTCTGGCTGCGATTGCGAACTTGGTTTGGGCGGTTCGAGCTTGGCCCTCTTCGTCGATGGTTAGGGCAACCACAGCCGCTCCGTGTTCGCGAACCAGCGGCATTATTCTGGCAAAACGTGAGTTTGGGCCATCGCCATCCTCGTAGTTAACCGAGTTAACCATCGCGCGACCACCTAGGCACTCCAGCCCAGCCTCGATAACCGCAGGTTCGGTGGAGTCGAGCACCAGTGGCAGTGTCGTTGCGGTGGCCAGGCGGCTCACCAGTTCGCGAGCGTCGCGAACGCCGTCTCTGCCAACGTAGTCAACGCAAACATCGAGCAGGTGCGCGCCCTCGCGAGTCTGTGACTTTGCGATCTCGAGGCACTCATCCCAGTTCTCAGCAAGCATCGCCTCCTTGAATGCCTTCGAACCGTTGGCATTGGTGCGCTCACCGATCGAAAGGTAGGTCATGGTCTGATCAAAAGGTTGGTGTTGGTAGAGCGAAGCCAAGCCCGGTCCGTCAATCACAGCCGGATGCGTCAAGTTTTGCCCGCGCACTGTTGCCACGAGCTCTGCGATGTGCGCCGGTGTGGTGCCGCAGCAGCCACCAACTAGCCCGAGTCCATAATCGCGGATGAACTGCGAGTGTGCGGTGGCTAGCTCGCGCTCTGTCAGCGGATAGTGTGCGCCATTTGGGCCAAGAATCGGAAGGCCGGCGTTAGGCATGCAGACAATCGGCAGGGTTGAGAACTTCGAGAGATAGCGAAGGTGCTCGCTCATCTCGGTTGGACCCGTGGCGCAGTTCAAGCCAATGCCGTCAACTCCGAGCGCGCTGATCGAAGTTAGTGCTGCTCCGATTTCGCTACCGAGCAGCATCGTGCCGTTGGTCTCGATGGTCACTGAAACCAGAATCGCTACCTCACGACCCGACTCCTTCATCGCTCGCTTAGCACCGATGATTGCGCTTTTGGCCTGAAGCAAATCTTGAACTGTCTCAATCAGAATGGCATCGACTCCGCCGTCGATTAGTCCGCGAGTTGCATCCTGGTAGGCGTCACGCAGAACGGCAAATTTCTCATGACCTAGCGAAGGCAACTTGGTGCCGGGGCCTAACGAGCCAAGAACCCACCGTGGCTGCTGCTCGGTGCTGAAACTATCTGCAACACCTCTTGCCACTTCTGCCCCGGCTCGAGCCAACTCGTAAACCCGCTCGGTAATTGAGTACTCGGCCAGGTTGGCAAAGTTAGCTCCAAATGTGTTGGTCTCGATGGCATCAGAGCCGGCCTCAAGATATTTTGCGTGAATCGAAGCAATCAGTTCTGGTCTTGTCACATTGAGAATCTCGTTGCAACCTTCGTGCCCCTGAAAGTCGTCGAGAGTTGGCGAGGCTTCTTGGATCATGGTTCCCATGGCGCCATCGGCTATCACGACACGACTTTTTATCGCATCGAGAAAAGTTTGGGAGTTTGACGTCAACATTGGTAACAATTCTACCTTCGGCCCTTAACGCTTAAACTAGAGCAATGTCTGATTACCGCTTGTTGCGCCAGGCCAACCAGGCTGATGGCACCGCTGCGAGCGTGATTGAGGCCCTGCAAACTCGGGCCTCGCTGAACCAGCGAACGCTTTCGTTTGAGTTCTTTCCGCCGAAAGACGATGAAGCGGCGGCTGCCCTCTGGAAGCACTTCGAGACCCTAATTGAGGCTCAGCCCGATTTCGTTTCGGTGACCTATGGCGCAGGCGGATCGAGCAGAGAAACGTCATTGGCCGTTGTCGATCGAATGGCCAAGGATGTGCTCACGGTTGGGCACCTAACCTGCGTTGGTGCGACGGCAGATAGTTCTCGCGAAACCATAAAGTACTTCGAGCAAGCCGGGGTCAGTTCGATTCTCGCTTTGCGCGGCGATCCCCCGCTAAACGACCCGAAGGCTCTTGCGGTTGGCGAAATGAAGACAGCGCTTGATTTGGTTAAGCTCGCTAAGTCTGTTAGTTCGCTCGAGATTGGTGTTGCGGCCTTTCCAGAAATTCATCCAGAGTCGCCATCGATGCAACACGATGCCGAGGTCTTGCGCCTGAAGCAAGATGCTGGCGCGACTTTCGCCATGACGCAGCTGTTCTTTTCTGTGGAGGCTTATCTGCGTTTGGTTAGTGCTGCCGAAAGTGCAGGCAGTGTCATGCCGATAGTTCCCGGATTGATGCCAATTTCTAATGCGGCCAAGGTTTTGCGAATGGCACAGATGAGCGGTGCCGACGTGCCGCGTGAATTGCTTGAAAAACTCGAGAACGCTTCAGAGAGTGAAGCCAGGGTTATCGGCATGGATTACAGCGTGAAGCTCGCCAACGATCTGCTGCAGGCCGGTGCGCCAGGGTTGCATATCTTCACTCTCAACTATTCGAAGGCTGCGCTCGAGGTGGCTCGAGGCTGTGGTCTCGCCTAACACGCAAAGACGGCAGCGGTTCAATGTCGGCGTCTGGGTCTAGCCTGTTCAGGTGAATGAAAAGCAATTGCCCCAGTGGGCACAACGAATAGCCGTGTTTGACACAGAGACCACGGGTCTCGACCTAAAAACCTCAAGAATTGTCACCGCAAGTGTGGTTGAACTTGATGCCGATGGCAACATTGTTGTCGACAGAGCCGAATGGCTCGCGAATCCAGAGATTGAGATTCCCAAGGTTGCCAGCGATGTTCACGGCATCACCACCGAAGTGGCTGTTGCCGAAGGTCGCAACTATAAAGAGGTAATCTCAGAAATTCTCGAGGCACTTCGCGATTGCTTCAGTCGAGGCATTCCAGTTGTCGCCTACAATGCTCCCTACGACTTCACCATTTTGATGAACCAGGCAATCGCTCTCGGTCTCGAGCCAATCGTCGAACCCATGCCGGTAATCGACCCGCTAGTGGTCGATAAAACCTACGATCGCTATCGCTCTGGCAAGCGAAAGTTAGAGATTGTTGCCAAGCACTATTCGGTTGCACTTGACGATGCTCACAACTCAAAGGCCGACGCAGTGGCTGCCGGGCGGGTCTGCCTCGCAATCTTGAAGGCGAATGTTGAAAAGTTGCCAGCAACAGCGCAAGAATTGCACGCCTCGCAGATCGAGTGGGCCAAGGTAATCGACGAAGGTTTCACCAAGTGGATGCGCGAAAATGTCGACAAAGACTTTGTTGCGGCTCCTGGATGGCCAATCAAGAACTAGAACTTAAAAGAGAAAACCCCGTCAATGACGGGGTTTTCTTTTTTGGTCTATGAAAAGTTCTTGTAACGTGCGTTGAAGCGCTCGACACGACCGGCGGCATCCATGATGCGCTGCTTACCGGTGTAGAACGGGTGTGACTGAGAGGAGATTTCAACGTCGAAGACTGGGTAGCTGTTGCCGTCTTCCCACTCAATGGTCTTGTTGCTGGTGACGGTTGAACGAGTTAGGAACGCTACACCTGAAGCCAAGTCGCGAAAAACGATTGCTTCGTACTTTGGGTGAATGTCGGCCTTCATTGAAAACTTCCTCGAGTATCTAAGATTTAGTGAAGATTGCTGGATGAGGTGCTTTGGCACCAAGGGTCAAGCATAACAAAGGGTATTTGGCTTTGCCAATTGTTTTGAGGCAAATTGTGGTCTCAAACCTGACTGTTAGCCCCTGAATTTAGCCCGGTATCGCCCGTCTACGAGCTCGACGGTGATAGAAACCCCAAAGGCACCGCTCAGCTTGTCGCTTGTTAGCGTCTGTTCGATAGGTCCAGCAGCGTGCACCTGTCCACCGCTGACAATCAAGGCGTGGGTGAATCCCTCGGGAATCTCTTCGAGGTGGTGAGTGACCATGACAATCGCCGGTGCGGCCGGTTCAGAGGCGTAAGCGCCAATCAGCGAGATGGTTTGCTCCCTGGCGGCTAGGTCGAGGCTGGCAACGGGTTCGTCGAGAAGCAGCAATTCGGGGTCTGGCATTACCGACCTGGCTATCTGGGCGCGCTTACGTTCGCCATCGCTCAGGGTGCCAAAGGCTCGATCGGCTAGCTCGCTGAGGTGCCATTCGTTGAGAACTCGCATGGCTCGGCGAACGTCGATCTCGTCATACTCTTCGTTCCAGCGGCCGGTCACGGCATAGATTGCCGTCATAACCGAATTGAGAACTGTTTCTGAGTTTGGAATGTGGCTCGAAAGCGCGTTTGAGGCGAAGCCGATTCTGGTTCGAAGTTCGAAAACGTTAACCTTGCCGAGGGTTTGACCGAGAACGATTGCGGTTCCGGTGCTTGGCTGAATCTGCGATGCGGCTACACGCAACAACGTGGTTTTTCCGGCACCGTTAGGCCCGATAATCACCCAGCGCTGATCCGATTCAACTTGCCAGTCGACGTTGCTGAGCACTGGCTTCTTGTCGCGAAGAACAGTGACGTTGTTGAAATCTAATACCCGAGACATGCAGTTAGCCTATTTGAAATTCTCTATCGCTCGGCGATACACGCTCAAGGTCTGATCGGCGATGCTTGACCAGCTGAAGTGCTGTTCTACTCGCGTGCGCCCGGCTTCACCAAATTCACGCAGTTGTCTGCTGTCGAGCATCTGGTTGAGTGCAGCGGAAAAGTCTGAAACAAAACGCGCTTCATCGATTGGAGTTCCACTTCCATCTTTCAGTTGTTCGATTGGCACCAGAAGTCCGGTTTGATTGTGCGCAACAACCTCGGGAATTCCACCGGTCGCAGTTGCGACGACAGGAATGGAACAAGCCATGGCTTCGAGGTTCACAATGCCAAGCGGTTCGTAAATGCTCGGACAAGCGAACACTGTCGCCGAAGAAAGCAGAGCAATCAGCTCGGGGCGACTGAGGTGCTTCTGAATCCAGATCACATTGTTTCTTAACTTGCGAAGCTCTTCTACCAGGTCGGTGACCTCTTGCAGAATCTGAGGGGTGTCTGGAGCTCCGGCCGCGAGAACGAGCTGAACATCAGCTGGAAGGTCTCGGGCTGCCTTCAGCAGATATGGAAGGCCCTTCTGCTTGGTAATTCGACCGACGAACAAAACGCTGCGCTTATCTGGGTCTACTCCGTGGGCGCGAACCGAATCCAAGTCTTTCGCTGCCTGAAATGCCTCTAGGTCGATTCCGTTGTGCACCACGGTTACCTTGGCCGGGTCGATCTGCGGGTAGGCACGAAGAATGTCGTCACGCATGCCTGCGCTAACCGCGATTATGCCCGTGGCATCCTCGTAAGCAGACTTCTCGATGTAAGAAGAAAGCAGATAGCCTCCCCCGAGTTGCTGCTCTTTCCAGGGGCGAAGTGGCTCAAGGCTGTGAGCGGTAATCAGGTGAGGAACACCGTGCAACCTAGAGGCAACCTGACCCGCGAAATTGGCATACCAGGTGTGTGAGTGAACCAGGTCGGTCGAGGCCATGTCGCTAACCATGGCCAAATCGGTTGCCATTGTCTGCAGCGCTGGGTTAGCTGAATCAAAATCAGCGGGATGGGTGTAGGCAAAGGTATCGCTTTCATCGCGAACCTCGCCAAAGCAGCGCACCTTCACTTCAATGGTTTTTCTGAGAACTTTGACGAGTTCTGCGACGTGAACACCTGCTCCACCGTAGATATGAGGCGGATACTCCTTTGTGATCAGGTCGATTCTCATAGCGCAATGCTAGCGGTGTGTTCGCTTTGGGGAATAACATTTGGACTATGAGTACTCCTCGCATTTTCGGCATGGTGCTAGCCGGTGGTGAGGGCAAGCGTTTGATGCCCTTAACCGACGAACGTGCGAAGCCCGCGGTGCCCTTTGGCGGAAGCTACAGGTTGATTGACTTTGCGTTGTCGAATCTCATCAATTCGGGATTGCGCAGAATTGTCGTCTTGACGCAATACAAGTCGCACTCGCTTGACCGCCACATTTCGCAAACTTGGAGAATGTCTCCGTTGCTCGGTTCATATGTCGCTTCTGTTCCTGCCCAGCAGCGACTGGGAAAGCGTTGGTTTTCTGGCAGTGCAGATGCGATCTTGCAAAGCATGAACCTTTTGAGTGATGAGCGTCCGGATATTGTTGTGATTGTCGGTGCAGACCACGTTTACCGCATGGATTTCGATCAGATGATTCAGGCGCACATCGAATCGGGTCGCGGAGTAACCGTTGCGGCAATTAGACAGCCGCTGCAGTTAGCAACTCAGTTTGGTGTAATCGAAGTCGATGATAACGACTCAACCAAGATTTCGGCGTTCCGCGAAAAGCCGAGCGATCCGAAGCCGCTTATCGACGCTCCCAACGAGGCACTCGTCTCGATGGGTAACTACGTTTTTTCTGCGCAAGCGCTAATTGACGCAATCGAACACGATGGCACGCTAGCCGATTCGACGCATGACATGGGTGGCGACATCATCCCCTACATGGTTGAACGTCAGGATGCCGGTGCTTACGACTTCACCTTCAACCAGATTCCCGGTTCGACCGAGCGCGACCACTCATACTGGCGCGATGTGGGAACCATCGAGTCTTACTACGAAGCCCACATGGACCTCATTTCGGTAATGCCAGTTTTCAATCTTTATAACGGCGAATGGCCGATTCACACGCAGCAGGTTAACCTTCCTCCAGCCAAATTCGTTCACGACGGCGAAGGCAACCAGGGGCGCACCATCGACTCAATCGTTTCACTTGGCACCGTGGTTTCTGGAGGTGTTGTTGAACGAAGTGTGCTCTCGCCAAATGTCAGGGTGCACTCGCGTGCGTCAGTAACCGATTCGGTTTTGCTCGCCGACGTTCAGGTTGGTCGCGACTGCACCGTGCGTCGCGCGATTCTAGACAAGAGCGTTGTGGTTGCCGACGGTGCATCTATTGGTGTCGATCGCGAGAGAGATCTTGCTCGTGGTTTCACAGTTTCTGACACGGGCATAACCGTGGTTGCAAAGGGTGTGCTGGTTACGCCTTGACTAAGTTTCTAGTCGTCTTCGATGTTGACTCGACACTCATCCAAGACGAGGTAATCGAACTTTTGGCCGACTTCGCCGGCGCTCGCGAGCAAGTTGCCGAGATAACCCACCGAGCCATGTCGGGTGAGCTTGATTTCGAGGCGAGCCTGACCGAGCGGGTGCAAACGCTGCGCTCTCTGCCCGAGTCTGTCTTAGTTGAGGTTTTCGAGCAGATTCGAGTGACCGAAGGTGCCAAAGAGGTAATCCGTGCAATACACGAAGCCGGTGGCCGAGTCGGTGCGGTTAGCGGCGGTTTCAGTCAGGTACTCAACCCCTTGGCCGAATTGCTGACTCTAGACTTCACGCGAGCCAATGATCTTGAAATTGAAAACGGTCATCTAACCGGGCGAATCAGCGGCAAGATTGTCGACCGGCTCGCAAAGCGCTCTGCGCTAATCGAGTGGGCATCTGCCTGTGGTCTCGAACTCTCTCAGACCGTTGCTGTTGGTGACGGTTCAAATGATTTGGACATGATGCAGGCGGCTGGATTATCAGTGGCCTTCAACGCCAAGCCCATTGTTCGCGAACGGGCCAACCTGGTAGTTAGCGGGTTAGATCTTCGTGAGCTCGCACCCGTTCTCGGCCTGAGGGCCTAGAGGCTATCTGAAGTCGCTCGTGTTGCCAACGAGTCGGGTGTTGTCTGCAGGCACGTCTTCGACTGCTGCGAGAACTATCTCGGCTGCAAACTCGCTTACGTTGTAGAGCTTGCCGGCGCTTTCTCTACGCGCCTCAATGGCTCCCGGATTCGAACGCTCTAGCAGCGACGCCGTAATCGTTCCTTCGATCATGTCGCCCGAAACCACGACGAATCCAATGTTTCGCTTCTCCAAAGCCGGAATCATTTCGCGCAGAGCGTCTTCACCGGCACGCTTTGAATATGCAACGGGTGCGTAGTTTTGCATGGTTGGAGTGTTTACGATGAAGTGCGCCTGGTGGCTGGTGACAAAGACAACCCTGCTGCCATCGTTCATGTGCGAGAGTGCGGTTTTGAGCAGGTTAACCTGCGCATCGCGGTTCAGTTTCATCGCGTAATCGGCTTCCATGCCGGTTTCCATTCCACCCGAGGCGTTCATAACCAGAATGTCGAGCTTGCCGAAGGTAGCTTCTGCTTCGTCAAACATATGGCGAACCGCTGCTGAGTCGGTGAGATCTGCGCCGACGGCGATAGCCTCGCCGCCTTTAATCTTGATGCCCTCAACAATTTTGTGCGCTCGTGATTCCTTGTTGCGGTAGTTCACGATTACTTTGGCACCAGCGTCGGCGAGAAAACCAACCGTGTCAGCGCCAATTCCGCGGGATGAGCCGGTGACCAGCGCAACTTTGCCGTCGAGTGAGTGTTTAGCTAGTGGGTTCATGTCTAGTGCCCCATTCCTAATCCGCCGTCAACCGGAATTACGGCTCCTGAGATATACGAAGCTTCGTCAGAGGCCATCCAGGCGACAACCTTGGCAACTTCTTCTGGAGAAGCGAATCGGCCAGCCGGAATTCTTTTTTTATACTCGGCTTGCTGCTCTTCTGCAAGCGCGGCGGTCATGTCGGTGTCGATGAAGCCAGGTGCGATGACGTTAGCCGTGATGTTGCGTGCACCAAGCTCGCGCGTGATTGACCTGGCCATGCCGACCAAAGCGGCTTTGGTCGATGAATAGTTGATTTGTCCGGCAGAGCCGAGCAGGCCGACAACCGAGCCAATCAGAATGACTCGGCCAAACTTTTTCTTGATCATGCCCATTGATGCCCTGCGAACGACTCTAAAAACGCCGTTCAGATTGGTGTCTATGACCTCTTCGA
>CAZDKF010000005.1:0-3003 GCA_964505955.1 uncultured Rhodoluna sp.
ACCGCGATTTCGATTCGACCCTTACGAGATTGGCTGAGATTGGTTTTCGCTCGGTCGAACCCTTCTCGCTGCCAGACAACCTGGGCAAGCTAAAGCAGTCACTTCTCAAAGCCGGACTCAAGGCTCCGACTGCTCACGGAAGCGTCTTGGAGCAGCCCGAAGCCGCAATCGCTGCAGCGCTCGAACTGGGAACAACACTTTTGATTGACCCTTATCAGCCAGAAGAAATTTTTCAGAGTGAGGCAAAAGTAGAAGTTCTTGCCGAGAAACTCTCTGCTGCTGCCGCGATCGGCAAGCAGCACGGAATCAAGATTGGCTATCACAACCACGATCACGAACTCACCAATACGGTTCGCGGCGAACCGGCGTTGTTTGCACTCGCCGCAATGGTTTCTGAAGATGTTGTTTTTGAGATTGACTTATTTTGGTGCCAGGTTGCCAAGGTAGACCCGCTCGAAGTCTTGAAAGTGCTCGAAGGTCGTGTTGTGGCACTGCACGCCAAAGATGCACCACTCGGCGGTCACGTTGACGATCAGGTTGTGCTCGGTTTGGGTTCGGTTGATTTGCTTGCTTGCATCAATCACCTTCCATATGCGCAGGTTGTCGTTGAGTTCGACACCTACTCCGGAGATCTGTTTGCAGCTCTAGAGAGTTCGCTGAAGTATCTAAGAGCTAACGGAGTGCAATAGTGGCCGCTATGAAGGTTGGCTTAATCGGCGCTGGAGTAATCAGCGAGCAGTATCTCGAAAACCTAACCAAATCCTCATCAGTCTCTGTTGAAATGATTGCTGACCTAGACCTAGGTCGAAGCGAGCAGCGAGCCAAGCAATATGGCATTCCACACTTCGGAACACCCGAGCAACTTCTCTCTCGCGCGGACATCGAGTTAGTGGTCAATCTCACAATTCCAAAGGCGCACGAAGAAGTTACAGTTGCAGCTTTGAAGGCTGGCAAGCACGTCTGGAGCGAGAAGCCTCTTGCGCTCGACACAGCGGCGGCGAATCGAATTAGAAAACAGGCGAAAGAGAGCAACCGCGAGGTTGGCTGTGCTCCAGACACTTTTCTAGGCCCAGGCATTCAAACCGGATTGCGCCTAATCAGAGAGGGCAAGATCGGCAAACTAACCGGCGCCACAACTGCATTCGAAGTCTCTGGCCCAGAGAGTTGGCACCCAAACCCAGACTTTCTATATGCCAAGGGTGGCGGACCAATCTTCGACATGGGGCCTTACTACCTCACCGCCTTGGTTTGTGCGCTCGGGCCGGTAACCCAGGTTGTTGCCCGCTCATCTCAGGCGCGTGACTTTAGAGTCATCGGCTCTGGCCCACGACAGGGCGAGAGGTTTCCGGTTGAAGTGCCAACCAACGTCTTGGCGCTCATCGACTTTGCTGGCGGAGAAGCCGCCCAGAGCAGCTTCAGCTTTGACACCGCGCGTCCTCGAGCTGGCATTCTCGAGATTCACGGAACCGAAGGTTCGATAGTTATTCCAGACCCGAACATGCACGAGGGCTCGCTTCAACTTTTCAGAATCGACTCGGGCAGCTGGGAGCCAGAAGAGATCGCCTGTGTTGGCGAAGTGATGGCACGCGGTGTTGGCGTTGTCGACATGGTTCACGCAATTGCGCAGGGCAGGCGCCCGCGCGCAGACATCGGGTTAGCCGCTCACGTGGTTGAGATTATGCAGTCACTAGAAGAAGCAGCCAGATCGGGCAAGGTTGTCAAAATCGAATCGACAACAACTTCGCCAGAGCTGGTTGACGCAGATTTCAATCCATGGATTAGTGTTGGCAAGTGACCAAAGCAATGCAACCTAAGTTAGTCGCCGCACTCGTTGGTGCGGGATTCATGGGTAGAGTTCATTCGCGTGCATTGCGTGCCGCCGGAATCTCGATGTCGGGAATTCTGTCTTCGAGTTCAGAGAAAAGCAAACTAGCTGCGCAAGAACTTTCGATTGAGAAGTTTTACGACAGTTTCGATGAACTGCTCGCAGACGAGACCGTAAACGTAGTTCACATTCTTACTCCAAACAGCAGTCACTTTGATTTGACCCAGCGGGCACTCGCCGCCGGCAAACACGTTGTCTGCGAAAAACCGCTTGCCACCACTGTTGCCGATGCCGAGAAGTTAGCTAAGCAGGCAAAAGATCTTCAATTGGTCGGAGCTGTTCCTTTTGTCTACCGCTATCACCCGATGGTTCGCGAAGCGAAAAGTCGCGTTGAATCAGGAAACCTTGGCCGAGTGCTGAGCATCAAGGGCGAATACCTGCAGGATTGGCTGCTGAACGCGAATGACACAAACTGGCGAGTGGCCGAAGCTGCGGGCGGTGCTTCGAGGGCATTCGCCGACATCGGTGTTCACCTCTGCGATCTAGTCGAGTTCATTTCTGGGCAGCGAATCGTGAAGCTTGTCGCCAGCATTGACACCGCACACAAGCAGCGCGCTGGGCAGGCAGTCTCAACCGAAGACATGGCCGTGGTCTTGGCAAAGCTCGACGGTGGCGGGCTAGTGAGCCTGATGGTTTCGCAGGTCGCCGCGGGCCACAAGAACGGGCTATCTGTCGAACTTCACGGCACTTCTGAGTCGCTTCGTTTCGACCAGGAAACCCCAGAAAGCCTATGGATTGGCCTGCAGGATGGCAGTCGAACCATCATGCGAGACCCAGCGATGCTCACCCCCGATGCCAAAAGACTCACGGCATTGCCGGCCGGCCACCCAGAGGGCTACTTCGACGCCTTCGTGTCTTTCATGCGCGATGTTGAGCAAGCCGTTTTGGGCAACGAACCTAAGGGTTTGCCAGACTTCGCCGATGGAGCGAGAGCCGCAGTGCTAACCGAGGCGGTCTTGCATTCAGCCGCAAGCGCCAGCTGGGTTGATGTGCCAAAGGCAACTTCGTAAGAAGCTGCTAATAGGTTGCCCTACCTCCGCTGATGTCATAAACCGCGCCAGTCGAGAAAGAAACCTTGTCTGAGCAAAGCCAGGCAACCAACTCCGCAACTTCTTCGG
>CAZDKF010000005.1:3013-17053 GCA_964505955.1 uncultured Rhodoluna sp.
TCGCTTCATCGGAATCAGCGAAGTCAACCGAGCCAGCACTTCTTCAGAGGTGTCTTTGTTCATCGGGGTTTCAATAACAGCTGGCGCAACCGTGTTCACCAGAACGCCAGTTGTGGCGAGTTCTTTTCCGACCGACTTGGTTAGCGCAACCACAGCGGCTTTAGTTGCAGAGTAGATCGATAGGTTCGGGTTTCCATCTTTCGCAGCCATGCTCGCAAAAGTTACGATTCGACCCCATCCGTTCTCTACCATCGCGGGCGCAAACGCCTTAATGAACGAAGCAGTGCCAAGAACGTTGATGTCGAACACCTGCTTCCACTGCTGCTCTTCGGTTTGTAGCAGCGGGATGTTGGGACCAACGATTCCGGCAGATGTCACGAGAATGTCGATTCGCGGCAGTTTGCTCGGCAGTTTTGCAACGGCATCGAAGTCGGTGACATCCATTTGAAAGTCAGCACCGTCTGCAATGTCTACAGTGAAAACCTTGATGCCTTCTTCTCTGAGGCGTGTGACTGTTGCCGCACCGAGGCCACTGAGCCCACCGGTTACCAGCGCCGTGCGCGATTTATTTGCAGACACTTTTATCTCCTTGCAAATTCGACGATGTAGTCGCTCAGGTACAGGTGCTGATCGCCAGCCATGTCTTTGAACCAGAGCTTTGAGAATTTGCCAAGATTCAGGCAGGTTCTCTTTAGCGCGAGTGACTCTTCTGAATCGTCTGGCTGAAGCGACGGATACCAAAGTGTGTGACCTGGTCTGTCGACAATCTCAACCGGGGTTGACCACTTCTGCGAGTTGTCGCCGGCACCGAGATCTTTGTTGGGGTTGATGCTCATGAACAGCTTGCCGCCAACCCAGAACGGGCCATCGACTCGACCGAGCATCATGACCCAGCACTGAATCTCGTCGTTCCAGCTAACCGACGGACCCCAGTAGTAGAGCTCGTCTCCCTGAGATACACCGCCGCCGCCTTCGCTTCGCGGAATCTGCAGTGACTTAATCGGCTGACCGATGCCGTTCCAATCGGCGTTGAAGCCGGTGCCATCCCAGCGTTTCGCCAACTTCTCAGGCTTGTCTAGGTCTGAGATTGCGACGCGGGCAACGCTCACGCACTGACCAGAAGCTTCTTCTTCAGACGTCCACGTGTCGGGCGAGAACGGCCCAGGGTAGGCATACTCTCCGAAGAACACATAGAGGTAGTCGCCGTTCGCGATTGCACTCGGGTCACCTACACCTCCAGGAAAGCAGTAGTTCTTGTTGATCGGAAGCCTAATCATTCGATCGTTGCGATCTTCGAGAATGATTCCCAGGTTCTTCCAACTGTCGCCGCCGTCGAGAGACTTCATGATTCCGATGCGAGGCGCAGCCTGAATCGACGAGTCACCCTTGAGCCCAGGTGGCCAATTGTCATCGCTCATTCCCTCGCCGGTCTCTGGCTTGTAAATGAGAGTGCTCGGATAATTCTCGTTGTGATAGAGCGAGAAAAGAGTTTTGCCAGATGCATCATTCGGGTCTTGGTAGATGCTCTCAAACCAAACTGCTCCGTGCAATCCGTCTTCTTCTGGCTTCACAACTTTCGGAAGATCTGGTCGCACGAAAGCCTCTGGAGGAAGCGCAAAAGTTTCGCTAACGGTTGATCCCTCACCAAACTTGAGTTCGTTGCCGTCACCCCACACCGGGTCTTCGCCATACTTGCCAGGAAATATTCTGAACCTGTCGCCAACCCAGGCCGTCGACATGTTGCAATCGATGAAGCTGCCGAATAGTTGTCTCTCGGTTTGGTGCAGTCGAACGACTATGTTTTCAACACCTGTTTCGATTTCTCTAAAGTCGCTCAACTGCTTTTTCCTCTCGATTACTGATTAGTTTGAAACAAGACTCGACCAGACACGTGTTGTGCCGGCAACTGATACTCGGGCAAGACGCCGGGGCCACACGCAGCGGTGCCAACACCAGAGCAGGCAAAGTCAAAGACAACATGTGCCGAATCGGTCTTTGGCAGCAGGTGGTCGTGAGTGGTCTTTGAAACAAGGATGGGTGACCACGGCCTGATGGCTAGACCAACCGCGGTGTCGAACGTGGCCACGATCGAGTCGGCGATGTTTACGCTCGAAACCGATGAACGGCGGCTCGACTCCTGCGGGCGCACTGTTCTTTCTTGTAATTCGTCGATGGTCGCTGAGAACCAGCCGAGTTTGGCACCCTGACCGGTATCTGGATAGGCAGGGCCTGGGCCGTTGCCGAACCAGCTGACCTGCCGGTCTGAAGCTAAGTCAAGGTTGAACTCAACACCAACCCTTGCCCAGTGCGACGGCCAAGCTGGCCAGTGCTGGTTTGGCAAGACGTCTAGGTGCAACTCGATGCCGCCGGCAACCAGACTCCAGGTGAAAGTGCAGTCGACCGCCGCGTTGGTTGCCGCCGCGCCCACACGAGTCTTAACTCGAACCACCGTGTCTGAAACGTGCTCAATCGCGACAAGCCGCGAGACAAGTCGATCGAGACCCATGAGTTTCCATCGGTCTGCCGCCGCCGGAAACTCTGCCTCGCGCCATGCGGTTCTTAGGTCGTTGTCGGTTGGTGCGCGCCAAAGCGTCAATGCCCAATTCGACACTTCGGTCTTGCCGATGCGCAGTGGGCTGCCGCTGAGTTCACAAATCTCGAGTAGCTCTGACAACTTTGCACCAGTTGCGAGCGTGTAGTTCGACTTCGAGTCACTTTCAAGCGCACCCTTCGGCGAAACCAACTGTGTGCTCGACACCATCCAGTCGGCTGCAACAGCCCAGGTTGCGCTCTTAGTTTGCAGCCACACTGTTAGCACACCGGTGTTTTCTGAAAGTGCACTCAATGCACTTGCTGGCAACGAGACTACTCGCGTCTCTCGCGGGCTAAGTGGTTCGTAATCGATTGAATCTCCGGCAACAGTCTTGCCGTTACTGGTCATCGACCAGTGAAGACTCAGGTGCGAAGTGTCTGCGTGATCAAGTCTGCTAACCAAAGTGAGCTTGCTGCCGTCTGCAGAGAGCGACATAGTCACCGGTGCGTAAACAGCTGCGAGATCAGTCAAACCGGCACGGGGTTTTCTGTCGCTGCTAACCAGGCCGTCGATTACAAAGTTGCCGTCGTGCACGAGCTCACCAAAGTCGCCACCGTAGTTGGTTTTCTTGGTTTCACCTTCGAAAGTTGTAATTCCGTGCTCGAGCCATTCCCAAATGAAACCGCCAATCAATCGGTCATACTTGTTGAACGCGGTCTGGTATTCAGTGAGCCCACCAGGGCCTGTTCCCATTGCGTGCGCATACTCGCAGAGCACAAACGGCATCTTTCTGCGGCGAGCTTCGAGCGCGGCATCGGCAAGAGGCTCTTCTTCGCCTCGGCCAATTTGCTCTATCTGCCAGACCGGCGCATACATCATGCTCCACACATCAACGTATTCGCAGTCTTGGTCGCCCTCGTAGTGCAGTGGTCTAGAGGGGTCAATCGCCTTCATCGCCTTGGCCATGGCGCCCAGGTTTCTGCCCACTCCGGCCTCGTTGCCGAGAGACCACATCACAATGCAGGGGTGGTTCTTGTCGCGCTCGACCATTCTGCGTGCGCGATCAACAATTGCCGCTTCCCACTCTGGGTCGTCGGTGGGGTTATCGACCCAGCCAACATTTCCGAATCCGTGAGTTTCTAAATCGCATTCGTCGACAACCCAAAAACCCAACTCGTCTGCAAGACGCAGCAGCAAACTTGATGGCGGGTAGTGCGATGTGCGAATTGCGTTGACGTTGCTTCGCTTCATCAGTGACAACTCTTCGCGCACTGTCTCTTCTGGAACCGCGCGACCAAATAGCGGGTGGTGCTCGTGCCGGTTCACGCCTCGGAATTGAATCGGGGAGCCATTTACCAAAAGCATCGAGTCTTTGATTTCGACGGTTCTGAAACCAATCTTTAGCTCAACGGTTTCACCATCGCCTGACGCGCCTGAACTCACTTGAAGCGTGTAGAGATTCGGTGTCTCGGCTGTCCATGCCAACGCGTCTGCAATATGCACAGGCTTGCCTGGCTCGATGTCTGTGTCTGTCTCGAGCAACTTCGCTCGAACCGAATCTGCAGCTTCGGGTGGATTTGTTTTCACATCGACCCGCAGGCTGGCAACACCATCGATGAAGTCGGTCTTCACCGCAACGTCTTCGATCGAAACAGCTGGTCGTTCAATAATCGAAACATCACGGATGATTCCCGGCAACCACCACTCGTCTTGGTCTTCGAGGTAAGAAGCCGCGCTAAAAGTAAAGACGCGAAGAGTAAGAGTGTTTTTCTCTTTTAACAAACCGGCTAGATCGAATTCGCTAGGCAGTCGGCTGCCTCGAACCGAGCCCAGGTAGACATCGTTGAACCAGACGTCTGCGGCACCTTCGATGCCGTCAAATCTGAGCACCGAGCGTGAAGGTGGTGCGGGCCAGATCACATCCCGCTGATATTCACCGACACCGTTCTCATCTGGCGGATACGGTGGGTCGACCGCAAACGGGTAGTTCACATTTGTGTAGGCGGGCAAGCCGTGCGGCTCTTTCAGAAAGTTGTCGAGGTGAGGCATCACGAAGCTGGCCGGCACCGGAATCAACTCTTGGTGACCTTCTTCGAATCGGGGCACCGAACTTCTGTCGGTTACCCTCGGCAGCCAGCGAAAGCGCCAGAGGCCATTGAGATTGAGGGTCTCTGCATCAGTCTGCATGGCGGCGCGTGGGGGAAGGGTGTTGAAGCCCGGAACCCTGCTTTCTAGCGGCTGAACTTCGGTTTCCCTGCTAGCTTGCGTCAATTTTGAGTCCTGACACTCGCAGGGTAATCACCTGAAAAGGCCTGAATTGCAGGTCAATAAAGCGGCTGGCCGACTGGGATGCCTTGCTGGCCACCGCTAAATCGGCAACCTCTAAGAAGTTGGTCAGCAAGATCTCGTCGGCAACACCGGCAAAGCTGATTGTGCTGTCGCAGCGGCCACCGGTTGACTCGTAGAGCCTGACTACCAAATCGCCACTGCCGTCTTCGGCCAACTTCACTGTCTCAACGACCACTTGCTTCGCTGAGCTTCGAACCAGTGGCTCAACCGAGCGGTTGCCCACTACTTCGCGGGCGGGGTAGTTTAGTTCGTAGCCGAGGCTCACCGCGTCTTCGATGGTTGCTGCTGGGCGCACCTTGAACTTCATCGAGTGTGCACCGAGATCTGCTTCAGGGTCTGGAAACTTTGTTGCACGCAGAAGCGAGAAGCGAACGTTGGTTACTGTCGCGCCGTTTGCTTCAGTCGTTCGTTGAACGTCGAAACCGTAGGTTGAGTCGTTTGCGAATGCAACTCCCCAGTCTCGCTCTTGCAAATACAAATACTTGTGTTGGCAGGATTCGAATCTTGCGAAATCCCAACTGGTGTTTTCGTGAGTTGGGCGCTTCACAAAACCAAACTGCGTTTCTGCTGCAACTTCTTCGGCGTGAATGTCAATCGCAAAAGAAAGCTTGAGCAGTTTCTCAGACTCGTGCCAGTCGATATCGAATTCAATGTCTAGTTCTTTCGCACCCGGGGCAAGTCGCAGAGTCTGAATAATCGTGCTCCTCTTGCCTGCCGATGACTTTAGGTAGCGTTTGGTTTCGACAACCGCGGTGCCATCTGCCTCTTGAGTCACGTTGAACTCATCAACGCTGTCTAAGACCTGCTTCGAGTTGCGATAATTCTCGTCGATGTCCCAGGCATCCCAGCGAGTTGGGTTGTCGTTGTGCAGGTGCAATTCGTTTGCAGGAATGCCGGGTGCAATCGCGTCGCGGTTAGTTTCGAGCGAAAGCAAAGACCAGATTCGCCCGGCGCGATCGAAGCGCACTCGCAGTTCTTGGTTTTCGAGAACTACAAATTCACCTTGCTCACTGATTGAAGTTGCTGTCGCAGAATTGCTGGCGACCCCGATGCCGAGAGCGTCAACGCCGTGCCTCGAACTCGGCAGTGCGTTTGCGGTGAGCGGCTTCTGCTCTGTAGATCCATCGTTCGCTAGGGCGGTTAGAGCGGAGTTCACAATCTCAAGCAGGTCGCGGGTTATCTCTGCGTGCCTGTTCTCGACCTCTTTGTATACCCACGCGATCGCGGTGCCAGGCAAAATGTCGTGAAACTGCATGAGCAGAATGCTCTGCCAGATCTCTTCTAACTTGGCGCTCGGATAGGCAGCGCCCGTCTTCAGGGTCGCGTAACTGGCCCAAAGCTCGGCCTCCCTGAGCAAACCCTCGTTGCGGCGGTTACCCTGTTTGGTTCTGTGCTGCGAGGTCAAAACTCCGCGGTGAAGTTCGAGGTACATTTCGCCGCGCCAGACCGGTGCGTTTTCATACTCACTGAGCGCCTGCTCGAAGAACTCGTCGGCGGTGCCCATTTTTACTTTCGGTGAACCCTCGAGATTGCTCGTTCTGTGCGCCGCCGCAATCATTTCGCGAGTTGGGCCACCACCACCGTCACCCCAACCGAAGGGCACGAGCGAAATCGTAGAGCGACCCTTCTCAGAAAAGTTTCTTTCGGCATGCGCTAGTTCTTCGCCCGAGAGTTCAGAGATGTAGGTGTCTGCAGATGGAAAGTGCGAGAACACTCTCGTGCCGTCAATTCCCTCCCACCAGAAGGTGTGGTGCGGCATTCTGTTGACCTGGTTCCACGACATCTTCTGACTCAAGAACGCTTTGATTCCAGACTGCGTCACGATCTGCGGTAGTGAACCCGAGTAACCGAATGAATCTGGCAGCCAAGCTTCTTGCGCCTGCATGTTGAAATTCTCTTGAAAGAATTTTTGTCCGTAGACAAATTGTCGAACCATGGCCTCAGAGCCAGGCATGTTGCCATCGCACTCAACCCACATGCCGCCGACAGGTTTCCACTGCCCAATTGCTACTCGCTTCTGAATTCCAGCAAATACGCTCGGATAGTGATCTTTGATCCACTTGTAGTGCTGCGCTGAAGAGGCCGAGAAGATAAAGTCTTCGTGCTTGTCCATGAGACTGAGCACATTGCTGAAAGTTCTCGCACACTTGCGCACGGTTTCGCGAATCGGCCACAACCAGGCCGAGTCGATGTGAGCGTGGCCGGTTGCAATCACGCGATGGCTCGATGAGTTTGCCGGCGCACTCAAAACCGCTGTCAGTTTTTGTCTCGCGCCTTTTGCGCTTTGCGAGATGTTGCCCGGGTCAAGCGCGTCGAGCATGTCTTCGATTGCGCGGGCAATTTGGTGCCTTCTCGTGCTGTCTTGCGGCAAGCTCACCATCAGTCCGCGAAGGGTAAAGATGTCTTGGGCTAGCTCCCAGACCTCAACGTCTCGGCGGGCAACGTGCAACTTCTTCAGCTCGTAGAGCGGTTGCTCCGAAGCGGTATCCCAGTCGCCCAGCGTGGTCGGCTCGAAAGTGTATTCACCGGCCACATCGGGGTTGGCTGCCACCTCGAGGTAAAAATCGACCTTTTTGTCTGCGTAAGACCACGGAAGCCATGAGTTCAGTGGGGCAATAGCCTTGATCGGCTTGCCGGCCAGGTCGTAGGCCAGGGCCTCAGCCTGAAAGCCCGAACGAGAGGTGTTGTAGCCAAAATCGATCACAATCTCGGCTGCGAGAGACCCTTCGTCGGCTGCCTGCCATTCTGCCGGAAGGGTTCCCGAGACCCTGAGCCAGATGGTTGACCAAGCCCTGCCGAAGCGCCATCCGAGCTCAACATTTTCGTAGGGCTGAGCAGTCGCGACTTCAAAGGCAACCGGCTCGCGAGGTGCCTGCCAAGCAGTTATCGACAGGGCAACGTGATCGCGATAAATCGCTGGATGAATTTTGTCTCTGAAGAACCGATCTAGTCGTTCTTCAACGGCCTTAGTCGTTTGATGCATCAGAGCCCTACCTGCTTTGGTCGAATTTCAACTATCCAAGAATTCTTGTTGCCGGTTATCGCTGATATCAATTCTGAGTCAATCTCTTTGCCAAGAGCGCTCACGGCTTTGCGCGATTCAAGATCGACGATGTCGTATTCTCTGTTGCCATCTAGCTGCGTCGGTGTGAATCTGGCAGCAGCGGCAGACTCTTCCAGTTTCATAGACAGCACCAAGTGCACTTCGTCTTCGACGTTCGAGGTTAGCTGCCAGACAGAGTTTCTTTCGCCGAGATTGCCGCGCAGAGGCGAGTCTGTGAGTGAAACCAAATTCGAGGTTGCCAAAATTGGCGCGACGTGCTGCTTAAAGACTTCGAGGTGATAGCGCAGACGCTCTAGCAAGCGCGCTGGCATTTTCGGCAGCGGATAGCTGACGCCAATGCGGTGGAACATTGCTGCTCGCATCATGACATCAAAGGTTTCGACTTCGACCTTCGACCAGTCGAGTTGCGATGGTTCGTAACCGTTTCTCCACCACGACCAAGGCCAGTGAAGAATCGCAAGTGGCGGCAACATGTGTGCGGTGCCCCAGAGAACCTGCAGGTGGTGTTCTGTGTAGTCGGGGTCACTCAAGAAAAAACAGTGCACGTGTTTTGCTAAACCGAGATCGACTCGAAGACCACCCGAAGAGCACGCTTCGATTAGCAACTCAGGAAAGTCAGAACGAATTTGATCTAAGAGTTTGTAGAGACCTTCGTAGTGTCGCAACAGACCGTCTCCAGCACCGTGACCGTGATCTGTGCGAGTGCAACCGAATCCGGGGTCGATGTTGAAATCCATCTTCAGCCAGCGCGCCTGCATGGTCGAAACCACGGTCTTCACCGAGTTGTATGTGTGCGCCCAGCCCTCTGGCGACCCTAGGCAGACGTAGCCGAGAAACCCTGGATCACTGGGGTCTAGCGACACGGTGCCCACTCGGTAAGCGGGGTCTGGCCTCAGGCCGCTGTCATCGCGCGCCATTGCGCCGGGCAGTGAGCGACGCAGTTCAGACTTTGCGCCAACCGCTTCGAGCTCGATCCAGATGCCGGGCGACTTGCCCATTTCTAAAATCGACTCGCCAAGTTTCGCTAAGCCATCTGGAAATCTTGCGAGGTTAACGAGTGACCAGTCACCGCGAAGATCTGTCCAGTTGGTGTCGAGTTTTGATTCACCGAACCAGCCGGCGTCAACGACGATTGCGTCAATTGCCATGTCTTGCGAAAGCTTTGCGTTTTCGATAATTACTTCTTGCGTTACTTCTGCATCTTCGTAAGGCCACCAGTGATTCCACTCAACCGGTATCGAGTCTGTTGTTTTAGTTCTGGGCAACCAGTTGTCGCGAATTGTTGACTGAAGGTTTCTCTGCGCTATTTCTTTGCTTTCACCGGCGGCAACAACCACACTCGGTGCGTTGATTGTTTCGTTTGGCTCTATAGCCAGGTTTAGGTTCCAGGTTGAAATTCCGGCGCTTACGTAACCGCCGGCAAGAACGTCGATGTGCCAGTTGCCACTCCAGGCTGGCGAAACGATTACCGTGTATCCGTCTGATTCACGCACGAAATAGACAATCGGGCTTTCGCCGTGCGAAGAGCGGCCAGAGCGAACACCAAAGAATGAATCGTGCGCGGTGGTTGCGGTTTTTGGTCGAAACTCGTCGCCCCAGGCCGAGGCAAAAGATTCCACACGCCAGGTTCCGCCTTGTAGGGCGAGGGCAGCGCTATCTAGCCTCGAAAGCGAGATCGCATGTGGGCCGAGGTTTGTGGCCGACAACTTAAACTCCCAAACCGCATGCTTCGAGAGCTGAACGGCTTGCCAAGCTAGTCGCAAGCCCTTTGTTTCGGCACTGGCCGACACGGATGCGTCGTGGATGCCCACCTGCAAATCGGCTTTCAGTTCTATTTCTTGAATGCCGATCGAGGCCCTAAACGGGATGGCCGCACTGACCAGCTGTGAGCCCAAAATCAGTTCGACGAAAGGCGACGTTGAGGCAGAGGGTTTGAGTGCAAATGTCATTGCAAAGACAGCCTTTCGTTCATAACATCATACATTAGGAGCACTTGGCACAGAAAATAGAAGGCTTCAGGCCAAGAAACTGCCCTATTGGTATGATGAAAAGCATTAGCGAGTTGCCTCTCTAACATTGAGACATTGAACACGACCAACTCTAAGGAGCGAATTTTGACTGCAGAAGCACCGAAGTTTAGAGCTGGAGTGGTCGGGCTCGGCATGGGCACCGCGCACATGAAGGCCTTCCACCAGCACCCGCAAACCGTTCTCGCAGCCATAGCCGGAAAAGAGCAGGACCGTCTAGCGGCCCTTGCCAAAGAGTTCGACGTCGAGACCACGGCAACTGACTGGCAAGACCTGGTCGATGATCCAACCATCGACATCATCAGCATTGCCACACCAAACGCCCTGCACCACCCGATAGCTGTCGCGGCGCTCAAAGCCGGCAAGCACGTCTTCTGCGAAAAGCCCCTAGCGATAACCGCCGAGCAGGCCGAAGACATGGTGGCAACGGCAAGGGCAAACAATCGCATTCTCGAAGTTGCCTTCAACTACCGACGCCGAGCAGACATCGGGATGGCTAGAGACTTGGTTGCCTCGGGCAAGCTCGGTCGTGTCTACCACTCGAGAATCAGCTGGAAGAGACGATCCGGCATCCCTGGTCTGACATCTTGGTTTACCTCTGCAAGCTTGGCTGGTGGCGGTGCCGCCATCGATCTCGGCCCACACATAATTGACTCACTTTTCTACATGTTGGGCGAACCAAAAGTAGTTGCGGTCAGCGCGGTTACCTACGGCGAACTTGGCCGAGCCGGTTACGGCGCTATGGATAAGTCGAGCTACACGCAGGGCAGCTCAGGCAAGTTTGAGGTCGAGGATCTCTGTAGCGCACTCTTGAGATTAGATAACGGCTCATCTGTGGCACTAGAAATCACCTGGGCCGCTCACACGGGTGATGATGAAGACATTTCGTTCGAACTATTGGGTGTCGATTCTGGGCTCAGAATCTTTATTCCGAGGTATGAAACCGAAAACACCCTCACTCTCTTTGGTGACGAAAACGGCGAACACTACACGCGCAAGCCACGGGTGTCGTCAACTGGCGAGGGTCACCTCGCTGTCATCAACGAATTCATCGAACACGTCTCGTCTGGTGACTTTGCTTCTCACGCGGGCGACTACGCGTTGCACCGCACCGCAATCATCGATGCAATGTACAGATCGGCTAAAACCGGGAAAGAGGTAACTCTCTAATGGCGCTAAGAGTCACAATCTGGAACGAGAACATCCACGAGCAGCAGACCGACTCTGTTCCGGCAAAGATTTACCCGAATGGAATGCACGGTGCCATCAAGACTCTGCTAGAAAACGAACTCGGCGGTGCAGTTAGCGTGTCGACAGCAACTCTCGACGAGCCTGAGCACGGCCTAACCAAAGAGGTGCTCGACAGAACTGACGTTCTAATGTGGTGGGGTCACGAGGCTCATCCGAAGGTTAGCGACGAAGTTGTTCAGCGCGTTTACGACGCTGTCTTGGGCGGCATGGGCTTGATTGTCTTGCACTCGGGGCACTACTCAAAGATTTTCAAGAAACTGATGGGCACAAGCTGCTCACTCAGATGGCGCAGTTCTAAAGACCGCGAAGTGGTTTGGAACGTCAACCCAACCCACCCAATCACGCAAGGCGTTGCCGACCCGATCGTCATCCCGTTGCAAGAAATGTATGGCGAATACTTTGACATTCCAACGCCTGACGAATTGATCTTTATCTCGAGCTTCACCGGCGGAGAAGTCTTTAGGTCTGGCGCTACCTGGAAGCGCGGACTCGGCAAGGTTTTCTATTTCTCACCGGGCGACCAGGATTACCCGGTCTATCACCAAAAAGAAATTGGCAAGGTGCTAGCGAATGCAGCGGTGTGGGCAAAGCCAGTTTTGCGCGGCGAACCGATTGACGCTACTTTTCACCCGGATGGCTGGTTCGACAAGAACTAGCGGCTCAAGCCAACCTGTAGTCCGCGCATGATGTACTTCGACGCGAACGTGAGAAGCAACAGCGGAACCAATGCGGTGATGAATAGACCTGCCGAAGTCAGCGGTTGATCTGTCACAAATCTCTTGCCGATAGAGGCGAGAGTTGGTGTCAGAAGTTTCATCTTGGCGTCTGGAATCAGAATCAGCGCAAAGATCAGCTCGTTCCAGGTGCCGAGAAACTGCAATACCGCCAGAGTCGCGATGCCAGATGCACCCATCGGGCGAACAATCGACCAGAGAGTTCTAAAGAAGCCAGCACCGTCGACTTTTGCCGCATCGAGAATCTCTTCAGGTATCGCTCTAAACGTCAGAGTCAAGAAGAATATTGCAAACGGCAGACCCGTTGCCAGATAAACCAGAATCAGCCCGGCGTAATCGCCAACTATTCCAAGGCGAGCTAGCACCAGGTAGATCGGAATGATCAGAACCGGCCCAGGAATCAACATGACGGAAACGAAAGTCGCCGTGAAGTATTTCGCGCCGAATACGGGTAACTTGGCCAAGGCGTAGCCCGCTAGAGTCGCGAAGATCAGAATCAGGGTGACCGCACTCATAGATACGAAGAGGCTGTTTAGAAAGGCTCGGCCAACGCCATACTCATCCCAGAGTTTGAAGTAGTTATCGACGGTCCAGTCAGTCGGAAGCCCGAACGGGTCTCGCTTGTAGTCAACGTTGCTTCTAAGCGAAGTTACAACAACGAAGAACAGCGGGTAGATGATCGTTGCAGCCAAGACGCACATGGCGATAAAAATTGGCCAACGTCCGCGGGTGTTTAGCTGGCTACTAATTGAATCTGAATCAGACACGCTAGTCCTCCTTCTGCAACCTGAAGACGCGGTTCTGCACCAGCGTTAGAAGACCGATGAAGATGAAAAGCACCACAGCCAAAGCAGCTCCTGAGCCAAGGTTGTTGCTCGAGAAGGCTCGCAGGTAGACCAAGAAGTCGATGGTGGTTGTCTCGTAGCCAGGACCACCAGCGGTCATCACGAAGACGAAGCCAAACAGCGAGGCGAAGGTGTAGAGAATGTTGATGATGAAAACGAAGCCGAGCACTTTTCTAATGTTTGGCAACGTGATTGACCAAAGCCTGCGCCACCATCCGGCGCCATCGATCGCTGCGGCTTCGAAGACCGCCGGGTTGATAGATGTGAGGCCGGCTAGTAGCAAGAGCGACTGATAGCCAAAACCCGACCAAACTAGAGCCAGAATGATGATGAAAATGCTGTAGTTCGCGTTTATGAAGAACTGGATTGGCTCGACCCCGAACAGACCGAGAAACTGGTTCACAGCTCCGTCGTAGCCAAATGCGTTTCTAAAGATCAGACCGATAACGGCAACCGAGAGAACGTTCGGAAGAAAGAAGATAACTCTGAAAAACTTCCAACCCCTGAAACGCTCGAACAGCAAAATGGCCGTGATGAGCGCTGTGAAGATTACCAGGGGAACAGAAATTATGAACTTGAAGTTGTTCAGAAAGACTTGGTGAACGATTGGATCGACGAAAATGTCGGTGTAGTTCTTGAACCAGATCCAGTCGAATGTAAGCCCATTTGTTTTTGTGAATGAAATGTAGAGCGCAAACATAATCGGAAATGCCATGAAGCCAGCAACAATGAAGAAGGCTGGCAAAACTGCCAATGTGCCGATTAACTTCGACTGTCGCATCATTCACTTCCTTGTGAGCAGTGAGCCTGAAGGCTGGGAAACAACGTTTCCCAGCCTTCAGCTTTGATTCACTAATTTACTACTTATTTATTTCTGACTCATAGGAGGCCTTCAATTGGGCCACCGCATCTTCCGGCGTTATGGCACCACTGAAGACTCCGGCATTCACCCTGTAGAACAGGTCGATTGTTGCCTGAGGCATCACGCTGTCGAAAGCGAAGGTGATTCCATCAGTTGATTGTGCCAACTGCTCGAACTGCTCCTTTAGACGTGGGTTCTGAATCTTTGACGGGTCACCGTCTTTGTGGTTTGAACCCTGAGTCTGGTAGATCTCTACGAAGCGGTCCTGGTGCTCAGGGCGAGCAATGAACTTCAAGAACTCAGCTGCGAGCTCCTTGTTCTTGCTTGCCTTAGTGATTGATAGAGCGATCTCAGGACCACCAGAACCAATCTTTG
>CAZDKF010000006.1:0-16431 GCA_964505955.1 uncultured Rhodoluna sp.
GACAGATTTGTTGATCCCGCTCTTGTTCGGGATTCTTTGCACTCTGTTGCCAGTAGGGCAACCCAGAAAGTTCTTCTAAACGCAGATGACCAGAACCTTTTGCTTCTAGCAAAGAAAACAACCCCGGCTCAGATTGACTGGTTCGGAATTCAATCTTCAGTAATGGGAGATTCCGATCTAGGTGTGGCGCCAACATACGCAGCAGCGCTATCGAGACCTTCGAATTTGGTGGCCGAAGTGTTCAATTTGGTTGCAAAGAAGTGTTCTGTGAAAGTCTCAGAACGCGAAGTCATTTTCGATCTTCCGAGTCGTGGTCTTCACTACGCTCTTGACTCAGTTGCGGCACTCGCTACGGCTCGCGAACTGCTTGGCGACCGTTTCAACTTTGAGCTCGCAGAACAGGTTCTAAACGACTTGCCACCGGTTTTTGCCAGGGGAGAGGTTGTAGAAGTTGAAGGGCAGCAAATCGAATTTGTCTTGGTTCAGAACCCGACTTCATTCCAACTCAATCTAGACAACCTGAATCTGCCAATTGAATCGGTTATGATTGCAATTGGACGAGACGTGCACGATCCGTCTTGGCTTTGGACTGTTGATTTCTCGAAGTTGAAGCATGTCGACGTCGTCTCTGGCTACAACTACGCTGAAATCGCTTTGCGACTCTCCTATGACAATGTCTCTATAGGTGTCGCAGACGACGACCTCTTCGAGTCGTTCAGCGCATTTCTTGCCCTACCTTCGCCGGCCAATTCAATGAAGACGGTCATCTTCTCGGCCGATTCGATGCGCCGCCTCAGACGCCACCTCGGATTCATTAGACCTGATGAGGTGGAGGCATGATTCGTTTGCTCGAGCTCTACCCGGAGCACCTGAACCTAAATGGCGACCGCGGAAACCTTGTTGTGCTTCAGCGTCGGCTTGAGTGGGCGGACATTGAAGTGCAGGTCTCCAGTTACCGGCCCGGCGAATCATTAGGCAGTGAAGCCCCTGATTTCGTGTTGCTAGGCCACGGTTCTCCGGCGGCTTGGCGACAAATCTATGCCGACCTTGCGCGAATCGCACCCACCCTCCAGAGCTGGATTGATGGCTCTACCCAGATGTTGGCAGTGTCCTCTGGTTTCGCCGCTCTGCACGGATTAGTTCGTGGGCTGCCGACCGAGGTTAATAAGGTGCCGCGAATCTCGAAATTCGAAGTTGCTGAATTTGAAGGCGGTCACGTTGTTGGCTACAAGAACACAGATTTAGATTTGCCGACTCTTGAGCGATTTGGCAATTTGATCGGCACGGTTTTGCACGGGCCAATCCTTGCCAAGAACACGCAGTTCACAAGTGACCTAATTGGTTTGATGATGAACGGTCAAACTCAGAACTTAGATTTGTCACCAGAAATCAGCAGGTATGCCGAAGATGCGAGCAAACTCGCGATCGAATTATCGAGCGAGTAGTTTGTCGGTTTCGTCTTGCCACTTGATGGCAACCGGCTGCAAGGCTTCGCGCTTTTCGTTGCCGTGGTGACCGCAGAAAAGAAGCTCACCGGCAGCCAACGTAACTCGAATGTAGGCCTGAGCACCGCACTCGTCACACCGATCTGCGGCTGTGAGTTCGTTTGTGGTTTCTGGCTCTTGTTCGATTTCAGTTGATTGCATTTGCATTCCTCTCGGTACATCAATAAGAACACACACGACTGACAAAACAGTTCAATTCGGGCCGATTTCGCTAACTGCGAATATTTACGTATCCGTGTTTATTCGGGGCTTCTAGACGTCTAGTGGGTAACATTGCGACGTGTCTAAGAGTGAGTATTCCGCGCGGCATCTATCCGTGCTCGAAGGCCTCGAAGCCGTTCGAAAACGCCCCGGCATGTATATCGGCTCAACCGACTCTCGTGGGCTCATGCACTGTCTCTGGGAGATCATCGACAACAGCGTCGCCGCGGCTCTGGGTGGACCCGGTGGCTCGATTTCGACCATTCTGCACAAAGACCCGACCGTCGAGGTTCGAGACACCGCTCGAGGCATCCCAGTAGACATTGAGCCCAAGACCGGTCTCTCTGGAGTTGAGGTCGTCTTCACCAAGCTGCACGCAGGTGGCAAGTTCGGTTCTGGCTCCTACGCAGCATCTGGCGGTCTTCGCGGAGTTGGCGCCTCTGTCGTCAATGCTCTGTCGGAGCGATTGGACGTTGAGGTTGACCGCGACGGAAAAACCTGGGCCATGTCATTCCGCAGGGGAGAACCAGGCATTTTTGACGATAGCAAGGGCGTGAGCCCGAGCAACAAATTCACGGCGTTTGAGGACAACAGCGTTTTGCGTGAGATCGGCAAGGTTGCCAAGAACACCACCGGAACCCGCGTTCGCTATTGGTCCGATCCGCAGATTTTCATCAAGGATGCAAGCTTCAACATGTCTGAGTTAAGCGATCGAGCTCGCCAAACAGCCTTTTTGGTTCCGGGGCTCGCCATACTCATCGACGATGTTCGTTCTGGCAAGTCAGAAAGGCAGGAATTCAAGTTTGACGGCGGAATCATAGAGTTCGCCAATTATCTTGCTAAGGACCAACCTCTCACTTCAACCTGGCGGCTTGCTGGTTCTGGTGACTTCACCGAAACCATTCCGGTCTTAGGCGAAGACGGCAACATGGTGAGCAAAGAGGTCTCGCGAAAGTGTGATGTAGACATCGCCGTGCGATGGGGTACTGGTTATGACACAGAAGTGAAGTCGTTTGTAAACATTATTTCGACATCAAAAGGTGGAACCCACATAGCTGGTTTCGAGCAAGCGCTGCTGAGGACACTCAAGGGTCACATAGATACAAATTCACGCAAGCTAAAACTCGGCAACGACAAGGTTGAAAAAGAAGACGTGATGAGCGGCCTTACGGCAATAGTCACCGTGCGCTTGGCCGAACCCCAATTCGAGGGGCAAACCAAAGAAGTTTTAGGTACTCCAGCGGTGAAGAACATCGTTGCAAACGTGGTTGCCAAGACTCTGAACGATCGCTTTGCAAGTAGCAAGCGCGACGACAAAACGCAGTCGGCATTGCTTCTCGAAAAAATCGTTGCCGAGATGAAGTCTCGCGTTTCGGCTCGCGCGCATAAAGAAACCCAGCGTCGCAAGAACGCCTTAGAGAGTTCATCTCTGCCGAGCAAGTTAGTTGACTGCAGAACCAACGAAACGCTTGTCAGCGAGCTCTTCATCGTTGAGGGTGACTCTGCACTTGGCACCGCGAAGCTCGCTCGCAACAGCGAGTATCAAGCGCTGTTACCCATCCGTGGAAAGATCTTGAACGTTCAGAAGGCCTCGGTCTCTGACATGCTCTCGAATACAGAGTGCGCATCTATCATTCAGGTCATCGGTGCCGGCTCGGGCAGGTCATTCGACCTGGATGCCGCTAGATACGGCAAGGTGATTTTGATGAGCGATGCAGATGTCGATGGCGCTCATATTCGAACACTTTTGCTCACCCTGATCTACCGCTACATGAGGCCGCTGGTCGAAGACGGCAGGGTTTACGCTGCTGTTCCGCCGTTGCACAGGGTTGAGGTTGTCAATCACGGCAGCAAGGCGAATGAGGTCATCTACACCTATTCGCAGCAGGAGCTCGAGTCACTTCTCGTCAAGCTCGAGAAGGCTGGCAAGCGCTATAAAGAGCCGATTCAGCGCTACAAGGGTCTCGGAGAAATGGATGCCGATCAGCTCGCCGAGACCACCATGGACCGCTCGCATCGAACCCTTCGCAGGGTGAACATTCTCGATGCCGAGTTTGCCGAGAAAACGTTTGAACTGCTCATGGGCAACGAGGTTGCTCCACGTCGCGATTTCATAGTTGAATCAGCCGATGGGCTCGAGCGCGACCGAATCGACGCCTAAGCGCTTCCTATTGCGCCAATAGGGCTTGCAATTTTTGCGCCACTGGCATCGCGCTTGCTTGGCTCGAGATTCAGTTCAATTGGTTTGCCATCAGCAGCACTAGCTAGAGGTTCGGGGTTGCCAGCCCAAGCGAAATAAACCTGATCCTCATTGCGAATGAACTTGTGAGCACGCACACCACCTGTGGCACGGCCCTTCATCGGAAACTCGCTGAGCGCTGAAAGCTTGGCACTACCAGAGTCTGTGCCAGCAATTGCCGATGAGTTGTTAGCTGCTGTAACCACTACTGCGGTGTCTTCGACGGCACCGAAGTAAACCGCTTCGCTACCCTTACCCAAATTGATGCCGGCAACACCGGCTGCACCCCGACCCTGAGGTCGCACAGAGTCGGCCTTAAACCTGAGCAGTTGCGCGTCGTTGGTGACGAAAACAAATTGCATTTGGTCATTAGCCTCACATGCTCCGACCAGTTCGTCACCTGGCTTAAGTGAGATGATCTCAAACTCGTTTTTTGCTGGCCAATCTGCAGAAAGACGTTTAACCGTTCCAAGCTTTGTGCCAACGCTTAAGCCTGTTGTCTCGCTCAATTCGAATGCGTGAAGCAAGCGTTCTTTCTTGGCAAGCCCCAAGAACTCGCTGGCTTTCGCGCCACCCGCGACGTCGGTTGGATCACTTATTGACGGGATGTCGGCCACGTGAATTCTGACGACTCGACCGAGGTTGGTTACGAAGCCGATGTCACTGCGAGTCGTGGTTTTCACGCGCACCATAACCGCATCGTGACGTTTGCGTTTCGTTCCAATAACCAGAGCAACGTCGTCTGAGTCGATTCGTGAGATTAGTCCGCTAGTGGTAACGCGCACGCTGCTCGGTGAATCTGCAAGCTGCGCATCCATGCCAGCGACCTTTGCTACAGACATCGGTTTGACTTCTTCAAACTCTGAGATGAGCGTTGTTCTTCTCGCATCGCCGTGTTTATCGGCAACGGCCTGCAGCTCTGAAATTACCACCTCGTCCAGTGCTTCTTTTGAGGCGAGAATTCGCTTTAGTTCGACAATCTCTGTCTGGAGTTGTGCTTTTTCAGTCTCGAGTTCAATCTGCGAGAACTTCGTGAGTCGCCGCAACCTAAGTTCAAGAATGTACTCGGCCTGCAACTCTGAGAGTTCGAAAACTTTGCGCAACTTGGCGCGAGCTTCATCAACTTCATCACTGGTTCGAATCACCTGGATAACTTCGTCGATGTTCAAGACCGCGATCAAAAGCCCGTCGATCAAATGCAGACGCGCTTCGCGCTTTCCGAGCCGGTTGGTGGTGCGTCGGCGAATAACTGACAGGCGATGTGCCAGGTAAACCTGCAGCAAATCTTTTAGGCCTAGGGTCGCCGGCCTGCCATCTACAAGAGCCACGTTGTTGATTCCGAAGGAGTCTTCCATCGGGGTAAAGCGATAAAGAAGATCAAGAACCACCTGTGGGTCGAAGCCGGTCTTGAGTTCGATGACTAGTTTGAGTCCATTGGTTCTGTCGGTTAAGTCAATAACGTCAGATATGCCTAGAAGTTTCTTCGCGTTAACGCCCTCTTTAATTTTCTCGATGACCTTTTCGGGTCCGACCAGGTAGGGAAGCTCTGTAACAACTAGACCGAGCTTTCTGGCAGAGACGCTCTCAACTGAAACGCGAGCGCGGGTTTTGAATGATCCCTTACCAGACTCGTATGCATCCTTCACGCCATCTAGACCCATGATGATTCCACCGTTAGGAAGATCTGGCCCTGGCACGTATTTCATGAGCTGTTTCGTGGTTGCCGCCGGGTTTTTGAGCAGGTGAATTGCCGCCGCGACAACTTCCCGAAGATTATGGGGTGGCATATTCGTGGCCATACCCACAGCGATTCCAGAGGAGCCATTTACGAGCAGGTTCGGAAAAGCGGCGGGCAGAACCTCGGGCTCAGTTAGCTGCGCGTCATAGTTTGGCTTGAAATCAATTACGTCTTCGTCTAGCCCATCGTTCATGAGCAATGAAGCAGTTGAAAGCCTGACCTCGGTGTAGCGTGCCGCGGCCGGGCCATCGTCGAGGCTTCCGAAGTTTCCGTGGCCATCGATTAGTGGAACCCTAAGGGTAAAGGCCTGGGCCATTCTCACAAGCGCGTCATAGATGGCACCGTCGCCGTGGGGGTGCAGTTTTCCCATAACTTCGCCCGTTACGCGAGCCGATTTCACGTGTCCGCGATCCGGGCGCAACCCCATTTCGCCCATCTGATAGATGATGCGACGATGCACCGGCTTTAGCCCATCACGAGCGTCGGGCAGAGCGCGAGCATAAATGACCGAGTAGCTATATTCGAGAAACGAATCCTGCATCTCTCGAGTCAGATCGATGTCGAGAATCTTCTCGGCTGGTTGCTCTTTGCTAGTCATGAACTCTTCGCTCGGATGTGCTTGTGGCAGACTTTGTCTTGATGACAACGATGCTACCTGCGATTTCGCCGAGGGCGCTGAACCTAAAAGATGTGTTTCTAAGCGCAGAGGCTTCGGTGCTTGGCGAGCCAAACGCAATGAATCTGCCGAAGGCATCCAGTTCTATTGTCGTCATGATTGACGGTTTGGGTTTCGAGAATCTAAACGACGCGAAATCGGGATTTATGCTTCGCAATCTTTCAGAGACTGATTTTGCCCACTGCGGGTTTCCAAGTACGACGGCATCGAGCATTGCTAGTTTTGCAACCGGGCTAGATGCGAGTGCGCACGGATTGTTTGGCTATTCAATCTATGATCGTTCAAGCGACGAGCTGGTAAATCTGTTGACTGGGCTCGATCGCTTCTCGATTCTCGACTACTTCAAGGGTTCGCCGCTTAGCGAAAGAGCGAGGGTGCCCATCCATGCCGTAACCTTGGCAGCCTACGAAAACTCCGGATTCACCAGGGCCACGATGCACCAAGCCAACCACCACTTCGAGGCCGAAATTGCAGACAGGTTTGAAGTAGCCTTGCGTCTAACTCGAGAAGAGCCCGGATGTCTTGTTTACCTCTATGTTCCCGAGCTTGATAAAGAGGCTCATAGGTCGGGTGTGAATAGTTCGCAGTGGCGCAATGTTTTTGACATCGTTGAACGAGCGGTGCAGATGCTTGCTGCCAAGGTTGCCAAAGGTGTTGGCGTAGTTGTTACAGCTGACCATGGCATCATCGATGTGCCTCAAACCAACCACGTGTATCTCGATGAAATGCCCGACCTTGAAGGTCAGCTGCTAAGCGTGTGCGGTGACCCGAGAGCGCCTTTCATTTATCTCAGCGAGGCTGCAGCTGCGCCTAAAATCGCAGCCTTGCTCAGCGAGAGATTTGGCGATGACGCAGCGGTTGTTACTCCTGAACTCCTAGTTCAGACTAACTATTGGAACCCGTTGATACTCGAAGAGGCAGACCTGATGCCTGACCTGGTGATTCTTGCGTTGGGTGAAATTGCGATTTTTCACAGGCAATTTTCCAAGCCTGCATCTTTGAGAGTTATTGGTCAGCACGGGTCCATCACAGATAAGGAAACGAAGGTACCTGCGCTGAGGCTAGGTGCTTACTCGTCTTCGCTCTTGGTTCCCTGAACTATCTCATCAAAACTGGGAATGCTCGGTCGTCCAGACCGTCTGACCGGAGCCGGATTCGGTGAGATGTCGCTAACTTCTGCGTCTTGAGGTTTGGTCTCAACAATCGCATCTTCGGGCACGATTGCAATTGATTGCGTGGTTGCCGTTGGCTCAACTTCGTCTGCATCGCGTGCTGATCTTTCGGCGCGCTTCTTCTTTAGCGCCTCAAGCAAATCTGTTGGTGGCTCGAATGGTTCGTCGTTTGACTCAACGAACTCGCTTGCTCGCCCGATTGGCACAACCGTTTCTACCAATTGGGTATCCGCAAGTGTCTGGGTGATGCCGATTGGCTCGCTCTTTGGTTCGACCTCGGGTGCAGCTTTGAGCGGTGTGTAGTTGTGCTCAATCAATGTGTTCTGCGTCGAGAGTCGAACTGCCGCCTCGTTCTCGGGTGCTAGAACCATACGCTTTACTTCGAATGACCAGGTGGCCTTCTGCTGTTGACCCTGGAGCATGTAGTTAACTGAAACAAGCCACACCTGCTGCTCATCCCTGCGCGCGCTCCAAAAATGTTCATGCACTCCGCTGGCTTCAAGGCGGCCCGAAATAATGTCACCAAACTCGATTTGGCTTATCTCTGTGTGCCTGTCGCCAGCTATCGAGATTCGAACGCCTCGGGCGCTGGTGATCACGTGTGAAAGTTCGTCTAGAACCGGTGCGGCGAATTTTTCAATATAGCTGCGTGGGTCGCCAGAGCGCGCAACCAATTCATCAACGGTCACGCCCGAACGTATCTCGGTCTGAATCTCTCGAGGTGTTAGCGTTACCGAGTTGGTGAGGCCCTTGTCGCTATTCCGGATGGTCGATTTCAGACTCTCATCGATGAAAACTCTGAATTTCTCGCCTGCGGTTGACTCGAGAAGCAGGTAATCTCCGTCATTGCCGCTAAGTCGCAGTTCTGTCATCAAAGCACTCCTTCTGCAAAGAGTTTGCCACTTAGGTGGGACTTTGCTCGTTATTTCGCAATGCGAGTGGCGATTACCTGAAAGTTTGGTGTGTCGCGGCGTGGAATGTTTGCATTTTTGATGTTTTCGTTGCAAACTGTGCACGCTCACTACAAGAAGGGTTGAGAATGGCCGCCGATTACGATGCACCGAAGAAGACCGACGATGACGCCGAGTCTCTTGATGCTCTAAAGGAGCGCTCAGCGCCGACCTCGACGGCTTCTCTCGACCTGGAGGAGATCAGCATTGATGATGATCACGAGCGAGAGAATCTTATCGACGAGGCGCTCAACGTTATGGTGGTGCCTCCGCAGACCGATGAATTCACCTGCTCGGAATGCTTCATTGTGAAGCACAAGTCGATGCTTGCCAAGAAAAAGGGCAAGTACGGCGAAGTTTGCCAGGAGTGCGTCTAGCGCCTTCTAGCGAGTTAGAGCTTGACGCAGTTGCTCGGGTCTTCGGGTTGAAACCAATATGTAAGGCGTCGGATCGGCTGCATCCGTGTTCTCGATTTTCACAAGCCCGTCTAGAGCTTTCAAGGCAACGTATGCTCGGGCGTGTAGTTTCGGACCCCTTTCGGCGAACTGCTCTGATTTCTCAATCACGGTTACCTGGCCAAGAACTTCTCTAGGAATGTGCGCCTTGCCCAACATCAGCTCTCGCTTCGTGACCACGATTCGCTTTGAAAGTGCGAATCTGATCCACACCGAAAACAGAGTCGCGAATATTCCCAATATGAGCCCGAGATCGGCATTCAGTGGGGCGAAAACCAGCCAAAAAGATGGAAAAACCATTAGGTGCGGGATGAAAGTTGTGAACCTTGGAAGCTGCCACTCGCTGAATAACGGCCTATCGGGTTGGGTCTCTTTCATGAACTTAGACTACGCTCAAAAGTCTGATGAACGACTTGCCAATACTGATTAAGAGCACCAACGGTGTGCCGGTGTACGCACATTCGGGCGATGCGGGTTGTGACTTGCGTAGCTCACACGCGGCCATTATTGAACCGGGCGAGCGACTTACGGTTTCTACTGGAATCTCGATCGCGATTCCAGCCGGCTACGTCGGTTTGGTGCACTCGCGCAGCGGACTCGCCGCCAATCACGGAGTAGTGGTGCTCAACAGCCCCGGAACGGTTGACGCAGGTTATCGCGGCGAGATAAGGGTCACATTGCTAAACACCGACAAGAGCAAGGCGTTTGAAGTTCAACCTGGTGACCGGATTGCCCAGCTTCTCGTTCAGAGGGTCGAGCGAGCTCACTTTGTAGAGGTAGACATTTTGCCCGAAACCGAGCGCGGTCAACAGGGTTTTGGCTCGACGGGAACCAAATGAGCAGAGAGACCGCCAACCAGATAGGCCCTTTCGACAGCGAGTCGATTGAGCAAGTTCGACCATACGTAGATTTCGGTGCTTTGCGTATTGAACCAATTGCAGACCTTGGCATGAGTGTTGAAGTTGAAGACAACACCAATCGTGTGATTGCGGTAACGCTCGAGTATGCAAACTCGAAACTGCAACTAATGGCTTTTGCAGCGCCGCGCACTGAAGGTTTGTGGTCTGAAATCAGGCTTGCCGTAGCGCAGAACGTTGTCGCTCAGGGTGGTGAGGTCGAAGAGGGATACGGTTCTCTCGGTGCAGAGCTGAAGGCAAAACTTCCACTCGTTGATGACACCGGTCGGGCTGCTGGTTTTCGTCTTGCTCGATTCATCGGCTTCGATGGTCCACGCTGGTGCTTGAGGGGAACTGTTAGCGGGGCTGCGTTGAATGATCCGAAGGCAGCCGCCGAAATCGATGATGTCTTTAGAAGTGTGGTTGTGCACAGGGGTGACGCGCCTCTTCCTCCGGGCGAAGCGCTGCCACTTTCTGTTCCCGCGGGATCAGTTCTGCCACCGGGAATGAAGACACAATCGTGAGCGATCAAAAACCCGACGAAGCTGCCGCCGCCGCCAAAGCGCTCGGTATAAGAAAAGTAGATGGTCGGCACGAGTTCGACAGCAAGTCTTTGCTTGTCTCAATGGGTGGCCTGCAGGGAATCCTCGAGGCAATTGTCCCGGGATTCGTTTTTGTCATCCTGTTTGCGATTACTACACAGGTTTACCTGTCAATTGCAGTGTCGGCTGCGTTGTCAGTGGGCTTTATTTTGATTCGAATAATCACTAGAAAGCCTCTTGCGCAAGCAATCGGTGGCTTGATCGGAATCGCCATCGCTTCGTTTCTAGCCTTTCGTGATGGGGGAAGCGGGCGAGACTACTTCTTAACGGGATTCGTTACCAATCTGTCCTATCTGGTTCCGTTAGCAATCTCGGTTTTGGTTCGTTGGCCTCTAATCGGCGTCGTTGCCGGTTTTCTGCTCGGCGAGAAGACTGCTTGGCGCAAGAACAAATACGAGATGCGCCTATTTAACGCGGCCACATTGCTCTGGGTTGGCATTTTCTCAGCGAGACTTCTGGTTCAGTGGCCGCTATACCTGGCTGACAATCTCACAGCCTTAGCCACAGCTCGCCTAATCATGGGCCTTCCGCTCTATGCTGCTGGCCTTTGGGTCACCTGGTTAATGCTCCGAGGGGTCATCCAGAGACGTCCTTGATGGTAATTTTGTAAGGGCAATTGCTATTGATTGAGGATTAGATGTCAAAGATAAACACTTTCGGTGCGTCAGCAGAACTAAAGGTTCGTGACAAGACTTATCGAATTTTCAGACTCGACTCAGTCGAAGCAACTCAGCTTCCTTACAGCCTCAAGATTCTGCTCGAGAACCTGTTGCGCACAGAAGATGGCGCAAACATTACCGCCGACCACATCAGAGCTTTGGTCAACTGGAATCCAAAGGCTGAGCCGGATACCGAGATTCAGTTCACTCCAGCAAGGGTCATCATGCAGGACTTCACCGGAGTGCCTTGTGTTGTCGACCTAGCAACGATGCGTGAAGCGGTTGCTGACCTAGGGGGAGACCCGAAGAAGATCAACCCGCTCGCACCAGCCGAGATGGTGATCGATCACTCGGTCGTTATCGACGTTGCTGGCTCTGCAGATGCGTTCGAGAGAAACGTTGAGTTCGAGTACGCGCGCAACGCGGAGCGCTATCAGTTCCTGCGTTGGGGGCAGACCGCTTTTGATGATTTCAAAGTAGTTCCACCCGGCACTGGAATCGTGCACCAGGTGAACATCGAGTACCTGGCTCGCACAGTGATGACTCGCAACGTGGGCGGCGAGCTACAGGCCTATCCCGACAGCTGCGTAGGAACCGACTCGCACACCACCATGGTGAATGGTCTCGGTGTTCTCGGCTGGGGAGTTGGTGGCATCGAAGCCGAAGCAGCCATGCTTGGTCAACCGGTATCAATGCTGATTCCAAAGGTCGTAGGTTTCAAGTTGACCGGCGCGATTCCCGTTGGTGCGACCGCAACCGACGTCGTGCTTACGATTACCGAAATGCTTCGCAAGCACGGCGTTGTTGGCAAGTTTGTCGAGTTTTACGGCAAAGGCGTAACTTCGGTTCCTCTTGCCAACAGAGCGACGATCGGAAACATGAGCCCAGAATTTGGATCAACGGTCGCAATATTTCCGATTGACGAAGTTACTCTCGACTACCTGCGAATCACAGGTCGCGATGCCGAACAGATTGAGCTCGTTGAGGCATACGCCAAGGCGCAAGGGCTATGGCATGACCCGTCGGTTGAGCCGGTTTTCAGCGAGTATCTCGAACTCGACCTTTCAACCGTAGTTCCGTCGATTGCTGGTCCTAAGCGCCCTCAGGATCGAGTCATCTTGAGCGAGTCGAAAGAGGCCTTCGAGAAAGCGCTCAACAGTTACGCACCTCAGTCATCGAACCCAGCGAAGGTCGAAGGCGAGAGCTTCTCAGTTGACCACGGTCACGTGACAATCGCCTCAATTACCTCCTGCACAAACACGTCGAACCCATCCGTGATGATGGCGGCTGGCCTCTTGGCGAAGAAGGCCGTTGAGAAGGGCCTAAGTTCTAAACCTTGGGTTAAGACCTCGCTCGCACCAGGCTCAAAGGTTGTTACCGAGTACTACGCAAAAGCCGGTCTCACCAAGCACCTCGATGCACTCGGCTTCAACCTCGTCGGATACGGTTGCACAACCTGCATCGGTAACTCCGGACCGCTAGATGAGAGAATTACCGCCGCAATTAATGCGAACGATCTCGCTGTAACTGCCGTGCTCTCTGGTAACCGAAACTTTGAGGGTCGAATCAATCCAGATGTGAAGATGAACTATCTTGCTTCACCTCCTCTTGTTATCGCTTATGCACTAGCCGGCACCATGGATTTCGATTTTGAAGCCGAGCCGCTTGGTCAAGACAACTCGGGCGCAGATGTCTTCCTGCGAGACATTTGGCCGACACCTCAAGAAGTGCAAGAGACAATCGACAGCTCAATCAACAGTGAAATGTTCACCAGTCAGTACGCTGGAGTGTTTGACGGTGACGCGCGCTGGAAAGCACTTTCAACACCCGAGGGTGCAACGTTTCACTGGGACGAGAACTCAACCTACGTTCGCAAAGCGCCTTACTTTGCCGGGATGACCAAAGAGCCTTCTGCGGTAACCGACATTATCGGGGCAAGAGTACTGGCGAAGCTCGGAGATTCGGTCACGACCGATCACATCAGTCCTGCCGGTTCGATCAAGGCCGATAGCCCTGCGGGAAAGTATTTGAGCGACCGAGGTATCTCTCGCGTCGATTTCAACTCATACGGTTCTCGTCGAGGAAATCACGAGATTATGATTCGTGGAACTTTCGCAAACATCAGGCTTCGCAACCAGCTGCTTAGCGATGTCGAAGGCGGCTACACGCGCGACTTCACTAAGCCAGATGCACCTCAGGCTTTCATATTTGACGCCTCTGAGAACTATCAATCGAACTCAACGCCGCTGGTGATTTTGGGTGGAAAAGAGTATGGCTCGGGTTCGTCTCGCGACTGGGCCGCTAAGGGCACGAGTCTTCTGGGCGTTCGCGCGGTAATCACCGAGAGCTTCGAGCGCATTCACAGAAGCAACCTGATCGGAATGGGCGTGCTTCCATTGCAGTTTCCGGCAGGCGAGTCAGCAGACTCGCTAGGTCTCGACGGCACCGAGGTTTTCGACATTGAAGGTGTTGAGCAACTTAACAACGGAATCACTCCAAAGACTGTTCGCGTAACAGCGAGGCCTTCGTCTCACTCAACCGCTGGCAAAGCGAGCGTTGTTTTTGATGCGGTCGTGAGAATCGATACACCTGGCGAGGCCGATTACTTCAGAAACGGTGGCATTCTTCAGTATGTGCTTCGAAGTTTGGTGGCACAGTCGTGATCAGTACAGAGGTGCGAAGTCTTGTCAGTTCTTGATCGGGTAAACGGACCCGAAGACCTCAAGAAGTTGAGCTCAGACGAGCTCACGACTCTTGCCGAGGATATCCGTGCGTATCTTGTTTCTTCGGTTTCCAAAACTGGCGGTCACCTCGGTCCGAACCTCGGCGTGGTTGAGGTTTCGATAGCAATTCACCGCGTCTTCAACTCACCGGTTGACTCAATCGTCTTTGATACCGGTCATCAGAGCTATGTTCACAAACTTCTCACCGGGCGAAAGAATTTTGACAACCTGCGCCAGAAGGGCGGAGTAGCCGGTTACCCGCAGCGCTCGGAGTCTGAACACGACATTGTAGAAAGTTCACACGCGTCTTCTTCGCTCAGTTGGGCAGACGGCATTGCGAAGGCCTACAGGTTAACCGGCCAGGATGACCGCTACGTGGTTGCTTTGATTGGCGATGGTGCGCTCACCGGTGGAATGGCTTGGGAAGCTCTTAATAACATCAGCGATGACAATGACCGCAAACTCGTCATAATCGTCAACGACAACGGGCGGTCCTACGCACCAACCATTGGCGGTTTTGCGCGCACCCTGAACAACATTCGCACAGAGCAGACTTATCGCAAGCTTTATCGCTTGAGCAGAAAATTCTTTGAGCGCTTTGGCTGGCTTGGGCGTTCCGCATTCTCAATGATTCGCGGAGCCGGAAAAGGCCTGCTCGGTTCGGTCACTCCCAAGAGCATGTTTCCAAACCTTGATCTCAAATACATCGGACCTATAGATGGCCACGATCTGCAAGCGGTCGAGCAGGCCCTAGAGCAGGCGAAGAAGTACGCTTACCCGGTTATCGTTCACGTGATCACGCAAAAGGGCAAGGGTTTTGACCCGGCAGTCTTGAACGAAGCAGATCAGTTTCACGCCGTTGGTCAGATAAACCCTGAGACTGGCGAGTCGCTTGAGGCATCAACTTCTTCATGGACAAAAGTGTTTGGGAGTGAACTCGTCAGCTTGGCCAAAAACAACGAGAGACTTGTCGCCATCACAGGCGCAATGTTGAACCCGGTCGGGCTTGCGCCATTCGCAAAAGAGTTTCCGAACAGAGTCTTCGACGTCGGCATCGCAGAGCAGCACGCCGTTACTTCGGCTGCCGGAATGGCTTTCGGCGGATTGCACCCGGTGGTTGCCGTCTACGCCACGTTTATGAACCGTGCGCTCGATCAGGTTCTCATGGATGTTGCCCTGCACAAAGAGGGAGTCACGTTTGTGCTCGACAGAGCGGGAGTGACCGGCCCCGACGGCGCAAGTCACCACGGCATGTGGGATCTCGCGATCTTCCAGGTGGTTCCAAACATTCGAATTGCAGCTCCTAGAGATGCGAACCTGCTCAGAGAACTGCTAGGCGAGGCTGTTGCCTTCGAGGATGGCCCGACCGTAGTTCGTTTTGGCAAGGGTTCTGTTGACGAGAACATAACCGCACTGCGGCGACTCGAAGACGGGGTCGATGTTCTTCTTGAGAGCCCGTCGAAAGATGTGTTGCTTGTGGCCGTTGGCTCAATGGCGAAAATTGCCGTACAGGTTTCTAGTTTGCTAGCTGCTCAGGGCATCGGGTCTACTGTTATCGACCCGCGCTGGGTGATTCCGGTGGCCAAGTCGGTCGTGGAAATGGCAGCCAAACACCGACTCGTTGTCACTATCGAGGATGGAATTCGAGTTGGTGGCATCGGCACCAGAATTCGCCAGGCAATGCGCGCAGCGCAGGTGGATACCGCGCTTAATGAAATCGGTCTTCCCGACGAGTTCCTCGAGCACGCTACTCGCGAAGAGATTCTCGAACGAGTTGGTTTGAGCCCGCAGGCAATTGCCAGAGATATAGTCGCTCAAGTTCTTGGTGCAAAGGTTCCGTATGCGAGACCGCTCGAAGATGGTCACGATTCGAAACTAACCCTCTGATTCAGTCTTCTCTGTTTCTGCAGGCACAGGTTCAAATTGCTGGCTCGTTCGGATTGACTCAACCATCACGTCGGCAATGAATTCGATCTGCCACTCGCGCGCATTGAAGCTGCGAAGTTCGCGCACAATGTCGTCTCGGTCAGCCGAGTCTCTTTCTATCCAGCAAACCTGTCGAATCGTCTCTGGAGAAACCAGATTTTCGAGCGGAATCTCCAGGTTTTTGGCAACTTCGGTTAGATTGTGGCGGGTGCAGATGAGGCGTTTGTGTGCCTTTGGCCAACGCGCAGGCCAGCTTCTGTGATTCGGAATACCTAGGTTTGCAAGTTTGAGCGCTGGAAGGTCTCTGCTGAGCTTTCCGCGCTCAAGTGCTTCCCACCAGGTATCCAGATAGTTTCGAGAAGCCCTGCCAACAAATGACCTGTCAGAGGCCAGCTCTGGTTTGGTTCGGTGAAGTGTCTTCGCAACGTGGCTTATCGATGCGTCTGGCAACAGGCGACCCGGCGCTATGTCTAGTTTGGACGCCAGTTGTTCGCGACTCTTCCAGAGCTCTCGAGCAACGGCTAGCCCAACTTGGTTTTTTACCTCATGCAATCCGGTGGTCGTTCGCCACTTGTCTGGATTCTCGGGTTTTGGCTTGAAACTGAGAAGGTGTGTGAACTCCTGTATTGCAAATGCGAGTTTCTTCTTGTTTTCTAGATCATCGCGCAGTGCTTCCGCGAGCTCGTGCA
>CAZDKF010000007.1:0-8944 GCA_964505955.1 uncultured Rhodoluna sp.
AATATCGTCATAGGTAGTGTGAGAAAACTTTGCACGCTCGCCAAACCTCTCGAGCCTCTTGGAAGCAAGAGCAATTGCGCTTGCATCGCGATCGATGCCAATGAGTGTCAGCTGCGGAAACTGCGTCAGAAACGCTTCGGCGTGACCGCCAAGGCCGAGAGTGCAGTCAACCAAAACAGCTCCTGGCTGCTCAATCGCGGCACCTAGCAATTCGATGGTGCGCTCTAGAAGCACAGGTACGTGCAATTCGTTTATCTCTTTGGTTGAGTTCATACGCTTCGGGTTTTCCTGAAGCTAGAACCCCATCCATTCCTGCGAGCTTGGTTTTCGCTTTTTCTGGCATCGGGGAAGAGTGCCAGGTTGAACGGGTGGAGATCTAGCGTCAGGGCTAGATGATTCCCGGAATCACCTCCTGCGCCAATGAGGAGTAACTAAATTCTTGACTCGACTCGAAAGCCTTCCAGGCCGCGGCATCCCAGATTTCGGCGTGGTTGCCGGCGCCGATCACTGTGAGTTCGCGATTGAGCGATGCATACTGTCGCAGGGCCGCTGGGATGGTGACCCTCCCCTGCTTGTCTGGTGTCTCTGAATGTGCGCCCGACATGAACATGCGCACGTAGTTGCGGGCTTCTAGGTTGCTAAGCGGTGCGGCAGACAACTGCTGGGCGCGAATCTCAAAGGCTGCAGCTGTGAAAACCAACAGGCAACCGTCTTGGCCGCGAGTCATGACGAGGCCGTTGACGAAGTATTCGCGCAACTTGGCCGGAAGAATAATGCGGCCCTTTTCATCGAGCTTTGGGTAGTAGGAACCGCTGAGTGTTGACACCGACTACCCTCCTTTGCGCTTGGCCTTGCTTGATTTCTCCACTTTACACCACTTGCATCCACAATGCGCCAATTTGAGCCATTTTTTATAACGTTTTGATATAAAAACTCCCGAAATTGCTTGGATATAGCAGGTGGAGCAAAATCCCACAAAACTCGCCCGAAGGGCCGAAATGAGAGGCTAGAAAGCGAAAAACACCCTGCCGAAGCAGGGTGTACGCGTTAAATCGAGAAGATTGACCGAATTACTGGTCTGTGCGCTTGTTCCAACGATCTTCGAAAACCGAGCTTGGAGACGGCTTTGATTCTGGACGAGCCTTCTTTGGTCGCCCGCCAGTTGTGGCTGGCCTGCCGGTTGCACTGGCGATAAGGATGCCAAAGAGCATGACCAGGAAGCCCAATACTCCGAAGAGCGCCACCTGGGTTACGGCACCAAAGACCAAAATCGAGATTCCAACAACTGCAATCAACGAACCAGCAATCACCTTCGACGGTGAATTCGCTCCTGGGGCTTCAATTCGTTCGATTTGGGCTTTTGATTTGCGTTCAAAAGCGGCATCTTCGGCATAGAGCCCGCGCTCGAGTTCTTCAAGAACTCGTTTTTCGCTCTCAGATAGACCCATGATTGCCTCCTGTTATGAGCATAAGCAAGCGAACGGGTTTTGTAAACGGCGCAGATTAGGCTTGGCACATGATTGAGTCATCGATATTGCTGAGCGCAATCCAGCAGCAACTAGACGAGTTTTGCGCTACCCGGCGTTCAGACTTTGGTGCCATCTCTGAAGACCTCTATCCCCTCGTGGATTTTGCGCAAGATCTGCTCAAGGGCGGAAAACGGTTTCGAGCCCAGTTTTGCTATTGGGCTTGGGCTGGAAACCTAGCTCAAAATCAGAACCTGACCGAAGTGCAGCGAGACAATTCGCTTCGAGCAATCGTTGGAATTTGCGCCGCGCTAGAAATGTTCCACGCTGCAGCGCTTGTGCATGACGATTTGCTAGACCAATCAGACACTAGGCGTGGCAAACCCGCAGTGCACAAAAACTTTGAGTCCCTTCACCAAGCAGAGGGTTGGGCAGGAAGCAAAGAACGTTTCGGCCAGGCCGGTTCAGTTCTGGTTGGCGACCTGATGCTCAGTTGGAGCAGCGAAATATTTGGAAACGCCTTGCTTCATGCTCCAACTGCAGAAATTGAACGGGCCTGCCGCGAAGAATTCAGCAGGATGCGCGTGGAAATCATGGCCGGTCAGTATCTAGACGTGTTAGAAGAAAATGCGGCGCCGAGTCGCGACGTGAGCGAGGCTGTTGCTCGTGCAAACCGAGTGATGCTCTACAAGACAGCGAAGTATTCGATTGAAGCTCCCCTGCTAATCGGCGCTGCATTCGCGGGGGCAAACCAATCTTCAAGAGACGCGCTTGGCGCATTCGCAATTCCACTCGGTTTGGCGTTTCAATTGCGCGACGACGTGTTGGGGGTTTTTGGAGATCCACAGGTAACGGGCAAACCGGCCGGCGACGATCTGCGCGAGGGAAAGAGAACCGTTCTAGTCGGTCTAACCCGAGAGACTCTAGATGGCCCAGTAGGAAAAGTTTTTGATGACATGTTGTCTTCTCGAGAATTGAGAGACGACCAGATTAAATTTTTGCAGCAGACAATTATTGGTTGCGGTGCACTGAAAAAGACCGAGAGCATGCTCGAAGATCTTGGAACTGAGTCGCTCGAACTTCTAGAAAAAATCGAAATTGAGCGAGAAGCAAAAGACGCACTTCGTGAACTCGCGAGATTCGTGATAAACCGAAGCCACTAGCTAGAGAGCCAGCGCTTGCGCAAGTCTTCTAATTTCTGACTTTTTGCCGGCCACCATCGCAGCCATAGGCGTCTGTTGCAAAACGTCGTTGTACGTATAGAGCCACTCAATCGCCGATTCGAGCGAAAACCCCGCGTCGCGAAGAACCACGATTGTGCCCTGCAAACTGGGCAACGGTTCTTTCTCGACGATGATTTCGCGAGGAACGTATTGAACACCATCTCGCTTTACGGATATCAGGTGGTGATCCTCGATGAGCCTTCGAACTCGGCCAATTGGCACATCAAGCAGTTCGGCTACATCGGGTACGGTCAGCCATTCGGAAACATTCTCAAAAACATCAGTCACAGGTTAAAGATTGCCACACCGCAGCGCTTGAAGGGTAAAGAACCCGCCAGATGGCACGATATTGGCGAGGCAAGTATGAACAATGATGGCGACGAAACAAAGCGCGGCCAGGACCCGAAAAAAGTGGCCTTGGCCCTCGCCACGCTACCCATCACGATTATCGGCTCGGTAACGCCTGACTTCGCGACTGCGAGCGAAATCCAAGACCTGTCCCCCGAGACGCAGAAATCAGACGGCACGCAAGAAGACGGCACGCAGACGGCTCAAGCCGGGGCGCAGCCTCCGCGCGCGCTGTCAAAGCAAAGCGTTTATGAAGTTCTGCCTGGTGACACTTTGTCGACGATAGCCAAGAAGTTCTCTCTCGGCGTTAGCGAACTGATTCGAATCAACGATCTCAACGACAGCTCGCTCGTGATGCCCGGCCAAATCTTGAGGCTGGTTGATAATGCTGTTCAACCCTCGGTTATCGAAAAGACCCTCGGCCCCGTCAATCACAAAGTGCAGCAGGGTGAGACACTGGCGCAAATTGCCAAGCGCTACTCGATTAAGCTGCCGGCCCTGCTTGCTCTAAACCAACTCAAAGAGCGTTCGCTGATTTTTCCAGGCCAGGTTCTAACCATCAGATCGGTAAATCCGGTTAGCTCAACAGAGCCATCGAGGGCCGCCAAGGAGCATCTGGTTGCCGGCGGTTACACTCCTACTCCGATCGCAAAACGTCACAACATATCACTCGCTTCACTTCTCAAGGCAAACCGGCTTACAAAGACATCTTTGATTTTTGTCGGGCAACGACTCGAGGTGCCCACACCTAGCGAAGCGGCAAGCACCGAGAATCAATCGAGCATTACCGGAAACACGGTTGGCAAGCCAACCAGCATTTGTTTGTTTCACGGTTTTCACAAAATCAAAGCCGGCGAAACCATCAGCAAGCTTGCCAGCGTGTTCGGAGTTTCAACGCAAGCGCTTCTGAGCGCAAACAAACTAAACCAAAACTCGACCATTTACATTGGGCAGAAATTAGTCATCCCTGAAGTGCACAACGCACTCAATTGCCCAAAGCTCACTTCGCTGACAGACGAAATGCGTCAAAACGCAGAAGCGATAATCTCGATCGGCAGACAGCTCAAAGTTGGCGACTATGGCATCGTGATTGCCCTTGCCACCGCAATGCAGGAATCAAGCCTTCGCAACATTTCATGCGGCGACCGCGATTCGATTGGGCTTTTTCAACAGCGCCCTTCGGCCGGCTGGGGTTCTAAGTCGCAGATTATGAAACCCGATTACTCGATTCGAGCTTTCTTTGGCGGCAACGGTTCTCCGAACCGGCCGGGTACCAGAGGTTTGCTTGATATTGCTAATTGGAAGACAATGCCGCTAACTCAAGCGGCGCAGACCGTTCAGATTTCGGCATTCCCACTCGCATACGCAAAATGGGAGCCAAGCGCTTGGAATTGGCTAGCTGAACTAGATGGACTCGAGGATAGCTAGTGGCTGACCTAGTCGGCCGCCTAATTCGCGGCCGCTACCAGATTGAAAAGCTCGTTGCTCGAGGTGGCATGGCAACCGTGTACCTTGCCGAAGATAATCGCCTCGACCGCAAAGTTGCCATCAAAGTCATTCACCCGCACCTGGCCAACGACCAGAACTTTCGCGAGAAGTTTGTTCGCGAAGCAAAAATCGCAGCCAAACTGTCGCATCCGAATCTGGTCAACGTTTTTGACCAGGCCGAAGATGGCGATGTTGTCTTCCTGGCGATGGAATATGTTTCGGGTATAACGCTTAGAGACGCCTTGGATAAATTCGGCGCGCTTTCGGCAGAGCGAGCTCTAGATGTTTTCGAGCCAATAGTCGCAGCCTTAGCCGCCGCGCATTCGGCTGGCGTTTTGCATCGAGACCTAAAACCTGAGAACGTCCTGCTATCTGATGACGGCAAAGTCAAGCTCAGCGACTTTGGCTTGGCAAGACCGATCTCTGCACAGACCCAAACCGGTGGCGTGGTCGGAACAGTCGCCTACCTCAGCCCAGAGCTTGTCTCGCGTGGTGTCGCCGATGCGCGAAGCGATGTTTACGCCGCCGGCATCATGCTGTTCGAACTACTCACCGGTCAGCAACCATTTAGGGGCGAGCAAGCGGTTCAGGTTGCAATGCAGCATGCCAATAGCGAGGTGCCGCCGCCTTCGTCGCTAAACAGTTCGATTCCCGAATTGCTCGATGAGATTGTGCTGTGGGCAACCGCGAAGCAGCCTCAGAATCGCCCGAGCGATGCGATTGAGTTGCACAAGATTTTGGTGAGGGCAAAAGCAGATCTAAAGAATCCAAAAAAGAGCAGCGAGCTGACCGAGAAGCTTCGCGAAACTTCGATACTCAGAATCGACTCGATCGAGCAAAACTTGCTAGACCAGACTCAATTGCTTCAAGACGCGTTGGCTGACGACACCAATCAAACCATTGCTCTAAATCTCGAACCAGTCGAGCATGCGCGCGGTGGCGTTTTTCACTCGCACAGAACAATCAAAGTGTTGGTTGCCAGCGCACTAGCTATCCTGCTTGGCCTCGGTGCAGGCTGGTGGTTTAGTTCTGGCCCTGGCGGATTCGACGTCATGCCAGATCTGACCAATCGCAGCCAGGTGGAAGCCGAGCGTCTGGCGCAATCACTCGGTGCAACTGTTGTGGTTGTTACCGAGAGTTCAAAAACCGTTTCGAGCGGACTGGTTATCTCATCAGAGCCGAACTCTGGCGCTCTCTACTGGGGCGGGCCGATCACCATTCGGGTCTCAAGCGGCCCAAAGATGGTGAACATTGCAAATCTAGAATCCAAGACCCTGGTTGAGGCAACCGCCATCATTCTGCAATCGGGATTCGTGCTCGGCAAAGTATCCTCCTGGTTCAACGCCGCCCCGATTGGAACCGTCTACGCCCACAGCGGTGGCGGGTCAACCAAGGTTCCTGAAGGCAGCGCAATCGACCTTGAGATTTCGCTCGGCTCTATTCCGGTGGTGGCGAACCTAGATCAGGAGACCGCCGTCAACCTGGTGCAAGTTGCTGGCCTGAAGGTCAAAACGATAATCACCGAATTCAGCGAGACGGTAGCAAAGGGGCAGGCGATTGCTCTCATCCCTCTCAGCGAACCGCTCGGCAAGGGTGGCGAAGTCAACCTAGTTGTTTCTAAAGGCTCAGACATTGTCACGATGCCACGAGTTGTTGGCGAAACTATCCGTGCATCTAAGGCTTTGCTTGAATCACTCGGATTAGTTGTGGTGGTAGACACAAACCAATTGAGCAGCAACTGGGGAATAGCAAAGGTGAAGAAAGTTTCTGTAGCTCCGGGCACTCAGCTCAGAGTCGGCGACAGCGTAAAGATTTCTTCTAACTAGTTGCGCGCCTGGTTTTCGCAAGTGACTCGGCAACCAAAAACGCGAGTTCTAGTGACTGCATGTGATTGAGTCGCGGATCGCAGAGACTCTCGTAACGCCCTTCGAGAGAAGCCTCGTCGATGTGTTCGCTGCCACCGAGGCACTCGGCAACATCGTCACCGGTTAGCTCGATGTGAATGCCACCCGGGAAAGTTCCCGCTTCGTGATGAACTTCGAAGAATCCGCGAACCTCATCCATGACGTCATCGAACCTGCGCGACTTGTAACCGTTTGCGGTTGTGATGCCGTTTCCATGCATCGGGTCGCTAATCCAGAGCGGATTCGCGTCGCTGTCACGAACGGCTTCGACCAAACGCGGAAGCTCGTGGCGAATCTTAGATGCGCCCATGCGGGTGATAAAGGTGAGTCGACCAGGCTCTCGATTCGGATCAAGCTTTTCAATCAATTCGATTACATCTGACACCTGAGTTGTCGGACCAAGCTTGACGCCGATTGGGTTTCGAATTCTCGACAGAAAGTCGATGTGTGCGTGATCGATCTGACGTGTTCTCTCTCCGACCCAGATGAAGTGCCCGCTGGTCAGGTAAGGCGTTCCGGTTCTCGAATCGATTCGAGTCATCGGTCTCTCGTAATCGAAAAGGAGGCCCTCGTGAGATGTATAAAACTCTGTGGTTCTCAACTGTTCGAAATCGGCACCACAGGCAGACATGAAGTCAATTGCTCGGTCAATCTCGCGGGCCAATTCAACGTAGCGCTTGTTTGCAGGGTTGTCGGCAAAACCCCTGTTCCACTCGTGCACCGAGCGAAGATCGGCAAAACCACCCTGCGTGAAAGCGCGAATGAGGTTGAGGGTTGAGGCGGCCGTGTTGTAGGCCTTCAAGATTCGCTTCGGGTCTGCGGTGCGCGACTCTTCGGTGAAGTCGTAGCCGTTGATAATGTCACCACGGTATGCCGGAAGCGTTACGCCCTCTCTGGTCTCGAAATCGCTCGAACGCGGTTTCGCAAACTGACCAGCCATGCGACCCATTTTGATGATTGGCATCGATGAACCATAGGTCAAAACGAGCGCCATTTGAAGAATCGTCTTCACGCGGTTGCGAATTCGATCTGCTGTGGCGTCTACGAAGGTTTCTGCACAGTCACCACCTTGCAAGAGAAATGCTTTTCCAGATGCGGCTTGTGCTAGTCGGGCGCGAAGAATATCGACCTCACCGGCGAAGACGAGCGGTGGCAGAGTAGCGAGCTCGGCGCGCACTGCTGCAACAGCAGACTGGTCAGGCCACGTTGGTTGCTGAAGGGCAGGCAGATTCAGGTAGTTATCTAATCCGGCCAAAACCTTCGGGTCAACGGCCACAATTTTTTCGCTCATCTAATCCACCGATTACTGACGCGCAAGTTTTGCGCGCTTCTCTTTCACTGAAGACGCATAAGAGTCGACATATTCTTGGCCGCTCAGTTTCGCCAACTCATACATGATTTCGTCAGTCACGGCGCGCAAGACGATTCGGTCGCCTTCCATGCCGTCAAATCTGGTGAAGTCGAGCGGTGAACCGACAACAATTCCCACTCGTCGAATTCGCGGAAAACGCTTGCCGATTGGTTGCACTTTTTCGGTGTCAATCATGGCCACAGGAATTACCGGAACCTTCGACTCGAGCGCCATCCTGGCGATGCCAGTTCTGCCTCGGTACAACTTTCCATCGGGTGATCTTGTGCCCTCGGGGTAGATGCCCAAGACGAGCCCCTGGCTCAAAACGCTGAGTCCGGTGTTTAGTGATGCCTCGGATGCTTTTCCGCCACTGCGATCGATCGAAAGCTGACCGGTGGCCTTGAAGAACCAGCGCACCAGAGCGCCCTTGACCCCCTTGCCGGTGAAGTACTCGCTCTTGGCGAGAAACACCACCGGGCGTCGGCTCTGCAGAGGTAGAAAAATCGAATCTGAAAATGAGAGATGGTTGCTGGCCAAGATAACTGGGCCAGAGCTCGGGATGTTTTCCATGCCACGAACCCAAGGTCTAAACACGAGCCGAAGAAGTGGCCCCAAAACAAGATTCTTCAGGATGAAGTAAGCCATCGCTGTGTTCCTCTCGTTTGCGCCGCGAAGAACCTATTTTACCTGTGCTCCAGAGCTGAGCGCACTAAATCTGCGGCGCCAATGACACCCGCATCGTTTACAAACTCTGCCGCCTTGACACTCAACTCTGGGCGAAAGCCACGTGCTGGCAGGTTTTCCAGGTAGGCCTTGCGAATGGGGTCGAGCAAAAGGTCTCCGGCGGCACTCACTCCGCCGCCGATCACGACTACTTCGGGGTCGAGCACGGCTGTGAGACTCGCAACAGTCTCGCCGAGCCACTGGCCCAGTTCGCGCAGCAATCTGAGAGCTCCAGGGTCGGCCTGAAGGATGGCCTCGTAAACCTGATCGCCAGATAGTTCGCCGTCTCGGTCGCGAAGTTTGCGCAGAGTTGCACCCTCGTCGGTGCCAGCGTCAGCGAGCTGTCGAGCAGACTTGAGGAGCGCAGTTCCTGAGCCGTATTGCTCGATGCAACCGTGCGCTCCGCAGCCGCAGAGCAGGCCATCAGGCACAATACGAATG
>CAZDKF010000007.1:8954-15775 GCA_964505955.1 uncultured Rhodoluna sp.
ATAACAGCGCCACCGACGCCGGTGCCGATCGTGAGCATGGTCATGTTCTTGGTTCCACGCCCAGCGCCAAACTTGAACTCTGCCCAGCCGGCCGCATTGGCGTCGTTTTCAAGAATCACCGGGAGCGTAATCTTGGCTTCCAGCTTCGACTTCAGCGGCTCGTTTCGCCAACCGATGTTTGGCGAGTAGACGATGTTCGCTTGATCTGCGTCGATAAAGCCCGCTGCGGCAACGCCAACTCCAATGGCTTCAGCGCCATCCGTCAGTTCGCTGACTAGTGCAACTACGGCATCGACGATGTCATCGCCGTATGTCTCGGGGGTCGCCACACGATTTACTCACACAATGCGCCGAGACTCATCGACCAAAGCGCCGGCAATCTTGGTGCCACCAATATCAATGCCCACTGCGTGCATGGTTGAGTCCTTTCCGAACCCTGCCATTTTAGCCAAGAATGCTGGGCGAGTTAGCCCCGAGAATGCCGTTAGAGTTGTGCCTAACCATCTCGACGAGGAGAACGAAGTGCGAACACTGGACATTCCCGCCCTTGTTGTCTCACCAGAGGACATGAACATTACTGACCTCTTGGTAGACCGTGCCAAAAACACACCTGACTTGACTCTCTATGCCCTTGCCAAAGCCGACGGCTTTGAAGCCGTTTCTGCCACCAAATTTTTGGCCGAAGTGCAGCAGGTCGCCAAGGGATTGATTGCAAGCGGAATTCAACCGAGCCAAGCTGTCGCGATCATGAGCCGCACCCGTTACGAGTGGACTGTCTTAGACTTCGCGATTTGGTTCGCGGGCGCAGTTTCGGTGCCAATCTATGAAACCTCTTCGGCGGCACAAATGGAGTGGATTCTCTCGAATAGCGACTCGGTCGCGCTCTTCACCGAAACCGCCGAGCACGCCGAGCGGTTTGCTCAAATCAAGGCAGCCGTTCCTTTGGCTCGCCTGCTAATGATTTTCGATGACAACTGCATCGAAGAACTCAAAAAACGTGGCAAAGAAATCACGGATGAGGTACTCGAGCAGCGACGCAAATCGAGCAAGCTGCGCGATTTGGCAACAATCATTTACACGTCTGGCACAACCGGAAAGCCAAAGGGTTGCGAACTAACCCACCGTGGCTTCATCGAGTTGAGCCAGAACGCCAGAAAGGATTTGCCTGACGTACTCGTCGAAGGAAGAAGCACCGTTCTTTTCTTGCCACTCGCCCACGTCTTTGCACGTTTCGTTGAAGTTCTCTGCGTAGCCGGCGGAATCAAGGTGACCCACGAAGCTGATCCTCGAAACGTAGCCAAAGCGCTTGCAGCGTTCAAACCGGAATTCTTGCTCGCAGTTCCTCGAGTATTCGAGAAGGTTTACAACGGAGCAGAGCAGAAAGCCGAAGCCGGCGGCAAGGGTGACATCTTCAGAAAGGCCGCGAATGTTGCTGTCGCCTGGTCTGAGTCGCTAGACAATGGTGGCCCGAGCCTGAAGCTCAAATTGCAGCACTTCGTTTTCGACAAGTTGGTCTACAAGAAGATTCGCGCTGCAATGGGTGGCAATCTTCAGTACGCAATTTCTGGCGGTGCACCACTTGGCGCACGTCTCGGCCACTTCTTTAGGGCGCTCGGCGTTATCGTGCTCGAGGGCTATGGCCTAACCGAGACAACTGCACCCGCAACCATTTCTCGCCCCGCGCACATCAAGATCGGCAAAGTTGGCACCCCACTGCCAGGCACCGGCGTGAAGATTGCCGACGATGGCGAAATCTGGCTCCGTGGAAACAACATCATGCGCGGATACTGGCGAAACGAAGCCGCAACGGCAGAGGTCATGGATGGCGAATGGTTTGCAACCGGCGACATCGGCATGCTTGACGAGGATGGCCTGCTGAGCATCACTGGTCGAAAGAAAGAGCTTCTAGTTACTGCCGGCGGAAAGAACGTTGCACCGGCTGTGCTCGAAGATCCGCTAAGGGCAAACCCGCTAATCGGTCAGGTCGTTGTAATCGGTGACAATAAACCTTTCATCGCGGCAATGATTTCGCTCGACTCTGAGATGCTTCCAATCTGGCTAGCCAACCACGGTGGCGAAAACACCATGTCGGTTTCAGATGCTGCGAAGTCTCCCCTTGTGATCGCTGCCATCCAAGCCGCAATTGACGATGCCAACAAGTTGGTTTCGCGTGCGGAGTCGATTAGAAAGTTTGTGATCATTCCAGATGAACTTACCGAGAGCTCAGGGCACCTCACCCCGAGCTTGAAACTGAAGCGAAACGTTGTCATGAAAGACTTCGCTTGGGCGGTAGACGAACTTTACGAAGAGAAGGCTTAGTTCTTCAAGAACCAGTCGGAGTTTCGAACTTCTCGCATGGCGAGTTTTCTCTCTTCTGCCTCGAGCCGGTCAAGGTAGAGCAGGCCGTCTAGGTGATCGCACTCGTGCTGCAGCGCTTGAGCGAGCAATCCTGATCCCTCAACTGCAACAGCATCGCCGTTTTTGTCGAAACCCGTCACGCGAGCCCATTCGTAGCGCGGTGTTTTGTGCCACAAACCGGGAACGGATAGGCAGCCCTCTTCTACTAAACGCAGATCACCCGAGACTTCGACAAGAGTTGGGTTCAATACATAACCGAGTTGCTTATCTACGTGATAACTGAACGCTCGAAGATTGACTCCGATCTGTGGCGCCGCAACACCGGCCCGGCCGGCAACCGCGGTGGTATCGAGAAGGTCTTCGACCAGCGCGAATAGTTTTTCGTCGAAGTCGACGATTAGGTCGCTCGGGGTCTTGAGTACCGGGTCTCCGAAGAGCCTGATCTGACGCACCGCCATGACTAGATGCGCGGGTTGTTTAGACCGTCAACCACCAAAGCCGCCAACTCTCTGGCTGCTTGCTGCGTTCCCTTTTTCAGTTCGGTGAACTTGATTACCGAACCGGCGGCTAGGGCTTCGTCATATGGAATCTTTACAACGGCGCGAACGCGAGTCTTGAAGTGCTGCTCGATTTCATCGAGCTTCACCAGCTGCGTTGCCTGAGTGGCCGTGTTCAGCGCTACAACGGCGTTACGAACCAGATCTCCGTAACCGTTGGCTTCAAGCCAGGTGAGTGTCTCAGACGCAAGTCTTGCCTCATCTACGGAACCGCCAGACACAATAACGAGCCCGTTAGCGCGTTGTAATGTTGGTCGCATTACCGAGTGCACGATTCCAGTTCCGCAGTCGGTCAGCACGATTGAGTAGTAACGTGCAGCCATGTCGGCAACCACGTTGTAGTCGCCTTCATTGAAAGCTTCTGAGAGCATGGGGTCGCTGTCTGAAGCCAGAACATCTAGTCGAGTGATGTCTCGCGAGACCATGGTGCTGAAATCTGTGAAGCCATCGATTGCGGCAGCGCGATTCACGACATCGCGAACCGTAAAGCGGGTTGACTTGCTAATTCGCTCTGCCAGAGTGCCACGGTCGGGGTTTGCGTCGATTGCGATGACTCGGTCTTCTCGCACCAGCGAGAGAGCCATGCCCAAGAGTGTCGAGACGGTGGTTTTTCCAACACCGCCCTTGCGAGTTAGCACCGGAACGAACTTTGCTCCCCCGTCTAGCTGGGCACCAATTCTAAGATCGAGAGCTTTGCGTTCGCGCACCTTCAACGAGTCACCAAGATTCATTGTCTTTAGCGAAATGAAATAGATGAACCTTCTGAAACCGCTCTCGGGCGCTGGACGGTTTCGTGAACTTGTGTCAATAAGTCGATCTGCGGTGAGCATGGCAGCCGGCTCTGGCTGGTCGAAGGTTTCACCGCGAAGCGAGTCGCGTCGCGAGTAGTTAGAGCGTCTCGAGATCGGGCCGGTGTCGCTTGTCGGTTCTGTGGTTGGCGACACAATGCGGTTGGTGCGCTCATCCTCTGTGACAATCTGCACAGACTGAGTGCTCGGGGTCACATCGATGATTCCCGAATCGACAGCCAGTTCGGCTAGCGCGTGAGTTTGAATTTCGTTTTCGTCAGCACTCTGGTCTGCGGCTGCGCGTGGAGCTAGAAAGTCGTCATCTTCTGGTTTCTTATCCCAAATAGCCAAACCCGATGCTCCTATGCCAACAATTGTTCGCTAACGCGACAACTACCAGAGTTTACCAGTGATTCAGCCTCGGTCAGGCTCAACCACAATTATCAGGTCTCCGGCTTCGACCGCTTGGGTGCGACCAATTGCTAGCCTGCGCACAACACCAGCAGCACTGGCAGTGATTGACGCTTCCATCTTCATGGCCTCAATCGTTGCCACGGGCTGACCAATCTCAACCCTTGCGCCCTCGACGGTCTGAAGTGTGACCACCCCGGCAAACGGGGCGGCAATATGACCCATGTTTGCGACATCGGCTTTTTCGGCCTGAATGACATCGGCAGCAATTTTTCTATCGCGCACATTTATCGGTCGAAGTTGACCGTTGAGGGTGGTCATGACGGTGCGGAATCCCTTGGCATCTGGCGATCCGATTGCTTCGAGCCCAACGTAAAGCTGCACACCCTTCGAAATCTCAACCACGTGCTCGGCACCCTGTTCGAGACCGTAGAGGTAATCAACGGTGTCAACCTGATCGAGACGCCCGTAGGTTTCTCTGAACTTGATGAATTCGGCTGTCGGGCCTGCGAAGAGCAAACGGTTCAGTGTCGCGCGCTTGAGCGCGCTGTCTGTCGAGTTGAGTGCCGCAAGGTCATCCGTGGTCAAAGCGGTAACGCCAAACTTCACGTTCTTGCCCTGAAGCACCTTGGTTCTAAACGGTTCTGGCCAGCCACCCGGCAAGTCACCCAGCTCACCGGCCATGAAACCGACAACACTGTCAGGCACATCGTAGTTTTGCGGGTTGGCCGCGAAATCATCTGGGTCTGCACCAACCGCTACAAGGTGAAGCGCGAGATCGCCGACAACCTTTGATGACGGTGTGACCTTGGTTGGTCGACCCAGAATTCGGTTAGCCGCCGCATACATGTCTTCGACTTTTTCGAACTGATTGCCTAGCCCGAGCGCTATCGCCTGCTGGCGCAGGTTAGAAAGCTGGCCGCCAGGAATCTCGTGGTGGTAGACGCGACCGGTTGGGCCCGGGAACCCAGATTCGAATGGCGCGTAGACGCTGCGAACGGCTTGCCAGTAGGGCGCGAGAGCGGTTACCGCGCCAAGCGAGATGCCTGCGTCTCTCTCTGTGTTTTCAAGAGCCGCTATGAGCGCTGACGCAGAAGGTTGCGAGGTGGTTCCGGCCATCGGAGCAGATGCGACATCAACCGCGTCGACTCCGACATTGATTGCCGCCATCAGCGTTGCCAATTGACCACCGGCGGTGTCGTGAGTGTGCAGGTGCACCGGCACATCAAAACGTTCGCGCAGCGCCGAAACCAACTTTGCCGCGGCCGCCGGACGCAGCAAACCGGCCATGTCTTTAATTGCGATTATGTGAGCACCGGCAGCGACAATCTTCTCTGCCAGGTCAAGATAGTAGTCGAGGGTGTAAAGCGTCTCGTTGGGGTCAAGCAGATCTGCCGTGTAGCACAAACCTACTTCGGCAATCGCTGTTTCGGTTCTGAGAACTGCCTCGATTGCCGGACGCATCTGTTCGACATCATTGAGTGCGTCGAAGATTCTGAAAATGTCGATCCCCGCAACTACGGCTTCTTTGACGAATGCTTCGGTCACTTCTTGCGGGTACGGCGTGTAACCAACCGTGTTTCTTCCGCGAAGCAACATCTGCAAACAAATGTTTGGCATGGCAGCACGAAGCGCCTCTAGTCGCTCCCAAGGGTCTTCGCCGAGAAAACGAAGGGCGACGTCGTAGGTCGCTCCGCCCCACGCTTCAACCGAAAGCAGCTGGGGAGTTAGTCGAGAAACATGCGGTGCAACTTGAACTAGATCGCGGGCGCGAACTCGAGTTGCAAGCAGAGACTGGTGCGCATCCCTGAAGGTGGTGTCGGTTATTGCAACCGCAGTTTGAGCGCGAAGGTCGGCCGCGAAGGCCTTTGGGCCAAGTTGTAGCAGCCGTTGGCGCGAACCGGCTGGCGCTGGCTGAGACAGGTTGATCTTCGGCAACTTCTTGCCCGGAGAAAGGTGCTGACCGCGAGGGCCATTCGGCTGGTTCACGGTGACGTCGGCCAGCCAAGACATTATCTTTGTGCCGCGGTCGCGTGACGGCGCCGAGGTGAAGAGCTGAGGGCGTTCGTCAATAAAGGCGGTGCTCAGGTCTCCGGCTCGAAACGACGGGTCGGCCATGACGGCTTGCAGAAACGAGATGTTGGTTGACACGCCACGGATGCGGAACTCGGCTAGAGCTCGCTCGCTGCGAATCACTGCCGACTTGAAGTCGCGCCCCCTGGCGATAAGTTTCCCCAAAAGCGAGTCAAAGTGCGGGCTGACCTCGGCGCCGGTCGAGACCGTTCCGCCATCAAGTCGAATTCCCGCGCCGCCCGGTGAGCGATAGGTTGTGATTTTTCCGGTGTCTGGCCTGAAGTTCGCTGTCGGGTCTTCGGTTGTGATGCGGCACTGAATCGCAAAGCCGTGACGCTGAATCTTGTCTTGGGTCAAGCCGAGATCGGCAAGCGATTCGCCCGATGCGATGCGCATCTGACTTTGCACGAGATCGACATCGGTGATTTCCTCTGAAACGGTGTGCTCAACCTGAATTCTCGGATTCATCTCAATAAAAACGTGCTTGCCAGCATTCTCACCGACAGTGTCAATCAAGAACTCAACTGTGCCGGCATTTTGGTAGCCGATGGTTTTTGCGAAGGCAACCGCATCGCGATAGAGAGCCTGTCGCAAGTCTTCGTCGATAAGCGGTGCCGGTGCGATTTCAACAACT